>JBLIZK010000111.1:0-9531 GCA_048859825.1 Paludibacter sp. | reverse complement strand
GGATCCTTCTCAATGGTAATGAAAATATCTTTGAACGTAGTACAGGGTATAATCTCTACATCCTCATTTTTGAAAAATCGCTCTGCGGCTATGCCGTGATATGCTCCTAACCCACCTTGTATAGCAACTCGTTTCATCCGTATAAAATTATTCTTTTTAATTATCTCATAAAACCCCTACATATTCACACTTTTGCATGCATCCCGATAGTTAACGGGATTAAGTGTTGTGCCAGTTTCATCTGAATATACTTGTTTATTAAAAAAAATCCTGCTCAATTTATTTTGAGCAGGATTTATATGTTTAATGTGAATTCATTCTGTTTCTACACATACGTTTATCCTGCTCTTACCTGCTAAAGTAAAAGTAAAAATAAAAGTATGTAAAAAATCGCGACATTGCTTATTATTTTAATTACGGTGCAAAAGTAATACATTTTATGAAAACAACAACAATTCATTAATAAAATCTTATTAAAAAATTCAATTTGTAATTTAAAGTACGATTATCAAAATGGTTGGGACAACAATCAAACAAGTACGGTGTTTGAAGTGTTAACTCAAAATATCCGGACTTTCACTTGAGAAAAATATATTTATACAGAAATCATAAGACTCAGAATTATTTATTTAGTAAGTTTGCAGGCTCAAATTAATTGCTAAAATCCTATTATTTATATGAGAAATATTCTTCTTACCCTATGTACCTTGCTTTTTGTATTGTTTACCAATGCACAAACCCGTACCGGTTCAGAAGCACTTGAAATTGCCAATCGGGTTTTCGCCACGGGCACATCGGGCAATAATCAAATAAAAAAGGCCCCTTCGAAGCAAAAATCACTCAGTCTGGCACTTACAAAAAAGGTTAAGACACAAAACGCGGATTCAGTTACCGGCTATTATTTGTTTAACGGAGAAAACAGCTACGTAATTGTATCGGGCGATGAGCGCGCTGTACCTGTTTTAGCCTATTCGGACGAAAGCAGTATTGACTTGGAAAATATGCCTGAAAACATGGCTTACATGTTATCGGTATATGCATCGGAAATTTCAAATTTATATTCGGGAAATAGTACATTGGTATATACCAGCACCGAACAAAGTAGTGGTAGTTCCTTATCGCCATTGTTAGGTAATATTAAATGGGATCAGGATGACCCATACAATTTACTTTGTCCACTCATGCCGGGCACATCCACACGTACCGTTACCGGCTGTGTTGCTACAGCCATGGCACAGGTTATGCGCTATCACAAATGGCCTGTAAGCGGCTCAGGTGCAATATCGTACACCAGCTCCTCCAATAAAATTGCGGTTACAGCCACGCTAACCGGCACCAATTACGACTGGACAAATATGAGCGAAACATACGACTCAAACAGTACTACTGCACAGGAAAGCGCCGTATCAACCCTTATGTTTCACTGTGGAGCCATAATAAATATGGACTACGGACTTTCGAGCGGAGCATCGACCAACAAAATGGGGCAAGCCTTTAAAAACAACTTTGGCTACAATCAAAACATTCAACAATATTCACGTAACTACTTTAGTCGCACGGAGTGGATACAGAAGATTAAAACTGAATTAAATGCCGGCCGGCCGGTAATCTACTCAGGTTCATCAAATGAGGCAGGACATGCTTTTGTGTGCGATGGATATGATAGTAACGATTATTTTCATATTAACTGGGGATGGAGCGGACAATCCAACGGATATTTTAAGCTTTCAGCATTAACACCCGAATCGCAGGGAATTGGAGGGTCAACAGGCGGATATAACTTTGACCAGGACATTACAGTTGGTATTTGCAAACCCGATGTAAGTATAGCATCCAGCTATTTCATAGTAATGAACGACACTATTGTTCATTCAAAGAAGACTTATACCCGCAACGAATCTTTCTCTTTAACTTTCAAATCGGTTAACAATATGGGATTAAATACTTTTGGAGGTAAAATCGGAGTAGCATTGATTTCCTCGGGAGGTACAACAACCATGCTTATGGAATATAATGTTTCTTCCCTTCAACCCTATTATGGTTACAATACATTGAACACATCAGGACTAACTATACCTTCAACTATTAGTAACGGTGATTATTCCATTTATCTGGTATATCAGCCTACCGGAAGCAGCACATGGACAAAAATTTTAACTCCATATGGTATTTCTAATAAACTGAATGTTACTGTTGGAAGTTCAAGCGTAATTATGACTATCGCAGCCGGAGCACATAATTTGAGTTTGACCAACTTATCGACTACGGGCAATCTTTATCAGAACAAAGCCGGCCGTATAAATGTAAGTATAACCAACAATGGCACAGAATACAACTCTACAATTGGTGTGTATCTGCAGAGCACCACAAACTCAGCTTTAAAACAATTGGTAAGTACTGAGAACCTGAATGTTGTAAATGGCGAAACCGTATCATTTAATTTCAGCGACAGCATAAAGCTCGCTCCGGGTACGTATTATTTGGCTGCCATGTACGACCCAACAAACAATCCGACCAATGCCGCCTCACTGGAGCAGCTAGGAAATGTAGTAACCGTACAAATTTATGCTACTCCCACTGCGAGTCCGGTGCTCACGCTTACATCGCAGGCAAGCTTTGCAAACAATGCCAGCGTTGACAAGAACAGCGCTACAATTACAGCAAATATTAACAATACCGGCGGCTTTTACGACAAAAAGCTGATAGCATTTATATTTGAAACAACCGGTGGCTCATCATTAACTTATTTGGGCTATCAAACCGGACTGATTGACCAAAACGAAACTGCTATTGTAAAATTTACCGGAAGTATTGATTTGCCACTAAAAAACTATATGGCTATTATTTATGCACAAAACACATCCGGTTCTTGGACCAAAATTACACCAAACTCATACGGTTTAGTAAATTTCACACTGGTTGATAATTCTGCTACAGCACTTACAGAAATAGCCGGCAACAATGATATTATCTGTTATCAAATTCCGTCGCAGAATGTACTTTGCATAAAATCGGGAACGGAATTAACGACACTTCAACTGATTGACTTATCAGGAAAAGTACTAATAAACACTAAGCCTAATAGCAACAGTTACGATATTAGTACTACTGAATTAAAATCGGGTATTTATTTGTTAAAATCAACAACTAAAAATGGTGTATCAACCATAAAAGTAAGTATAGCAAATTAAATAATAATCCAATAACTGCAAATGCCCTTTTATCTGATTGATAGAAGGGCATTTTTGTATCTATATCCATTTATATTAAATAAAAACCGTATTTTTGCAACCGATAAAAAAAACACAAATTCGATTTAAGAAAAACATCAAAAAATTTAGTACAAAAATGGAAAAAAGAACTGTAGGCATTCATGAAAAACTGCCATTGTTACAAAGCCTGCCATTAAGTTTACAACATCTGACTGCTATGTTTGGGGCAACCATACTTGTTCCGATATTACTGGGAGTTGACCCGGCGATAGCTCTGTTGATGAACGGAATTGGCACTATCCTTTACACCCTGGTAACTAAAGGTGGTATTCCGGCCTATTTAGGCTCCAGTTTTGCCTTTATCGCACCGGTAATGCTAATTTCGTCGACATATGGTGGTTTTGCACATGCACAATCGGGCTTTATATTCTTTGGTCTTTTTTTCATAATCATTTCATTTGTAGTATATAAATGGGGTATCAGATGGATCGACGTAGTTATGCCACCTGCAGTTATGGGCGCGGTGGTAGCCATCATTGGTCTCGAATTGGCACCTGTGGCAGTACAAATGGCAGGCCTTGCTCCATTTCCGGCGGACGTAGGACAAACAGTACAACCTTTTGAAATGAATACCAATACCGTTATTATATCAATGTTTACATTAATAGTTGGAATAGCGGGCTCAGTCCTTTTCAGAGGATTTATGCAAATAATACCCATATTTTTCGCAGTAGTAGCCGGGTATATTCTGGCTTTAATAATGGGTGAAGTAAATACAGCAGCCATCGCAAATGCATCGTGGTTTGCATTGCCAACATTTCAGGCACCCGTTTACGACCCCAATGCTATATTAATAATAGCTCCGGCCTGTATTGTGGTTTTAGCCGAACACATCAGCCATTTAATTGTTACAGGTAAGATTACTGAATCGGACTTAATGAAAGAACCCGGCTTACACCGTTCATTATTGGGTGATGGATTAAGTAACCTAATTTCAGGCTTTGCCGGATCGCCCCCCAACACTACATATGGCGAAAACATTGGCGTAATGGCAATTACCCGCGTATATTCAGTATGGATTATTCGTATTGCAGCCGTATTAGCCATCGCTTTTTCATTCATTGGTAAAATATCGGCAGCCATTTCCACCATTCCCGGTTCGGTTATGGGTGGTATTACCATGCTTTTATACGGTGTAATTGCTGTACAGGGATTCAGAATGTTTGTTGAACAAAAAGTGGACTTCAGTCAGAACCGTAACATGGTATTAGGTGCAGTTACATTTGTGGTAGGTGTGAGCGGAGCTGCAATATCAATTGGTTCTGTTCAATTAAAAGGGATGGCCTTTGCTGCCATTGTTGGCGTAGTTTTGTCGCTTATTTTTTGGGTTTTTGACAAATTTAAGTTGATGAATGACAAGTAAAATCAGAGTTTCGGAGTTAGAAAAAGAGACTTTGATTTAACAGAAGTTTGAAGGAAAAAGGTATATTAAAGATATGTAGATTGAAAAAAGATGATAAATTATAAAAACAAACAACGTCCTGAGAAGGATATGATTTTTGGAATTCGTGCAGTGCTCGAAGCCATTGAATCGGGTAAAGAAATTGATAAAATTCTTGTCCGAAGAGACATGACCAACGACTTGTCGCGTGAGCTTTTTGCGGCGTTAAACGGGCTTGAAGTGCCTGTTCAAAAAGTGCCGATAGAAAAACTCAACCGGATTACCATGAAAAACCACCAGGGAGTAATTGCATTTATTTCGCCGGTGGCCTATCAACATATCGAAGATATTATTCCTTCAATATATGAAGCAGGTCGAATGCCATTTATTGTAGTGTTGGATGGTGTTACCGATGTTCGAAATTTTGGGGCTATAGCACGTACATGTGAATGTGCCGGTGTCGACGCTATAGTAGTTCCACTGAAAGGTGGTGCGGCTCTTAATGGCGATGCAGTTAAAACATCGGCAGGAGCGCTACTTAAAATCCCGGTTTGCCGCGAGCATAACCTTACAAATACGCTGAAATATCTTTCATCGTCGGGTATAAAGTTGGTTGCTGCCACTGAGAAGGCATCCGAAAATTACACACAAACCTCAATGAGTGGACCTGTGGCCATTGTAATGGGCTCCGAAGAGGATGGTGTGTCGCCGGAAAACTTACGTTTATGCGATGGCATGGTACGTATACCACTTTTAGGTACCATTGAATCGCTCAATGTATCGGTAGCAGCGGGCATTCTGATTTACGAAGCTGTGCGGCAACGAACTGTAGTCGATTCGCTTATTTCCTAATAAAAAAAAGTCTCAAAGTAAATTTTGAGACTTTTTTTATCTATTTAAACGAACCGCCGATAATATCAAGCAGTTCATTGGTAATAGACTGTTGCCGCAATTTATTATACTGTAATGAAAGTTCCTGTAGTAAATCATTGGCATTATCAGTAGCCAGTTGCATAGCCATAGTACGTGCAGCATGCTCCGAAGCACTGGCCTCAAGTGCGGCACTGTACGCCTTCACCCTGAGCACTTTGGGTATCAATTCCATAATAATTTCCTCTTCACCCGGTTCGGCTACATAATCGGGTACAAAAGCACCTTTGGCCGGATATTCAAAGCAAACAGGCAAAAAAGTATCAGCCTGCATAGTTTGCCGTCCCTTACTTTCATAATGAAAGTAGATCATTTTCACTCTGTCAATTTCGCCTTTCAAAAACATATCTACTATTGTATCGGCAAGCTGGCTTACCTCTTCAAAAGAAGGATGATTAGCAATGTGCTCGTACTCAGCAAATATATTCAAACCCTCCTTTTTACAAGCCTGCGCCATTTTTTTTCCCACCGGAAAAATCAGAATATCTTCTTTACGCACATCTCGGTGTGTTTTGATTGATTGATGTAGTCGTTTGATGATATTAGCATTATAACTACCACAAAGCGATGAATTTGAGCCAAATACCAGAATCCCTACCCTACGCACATCTCTGATTTGTGTTAAAGGCGATTTGGCATCCGAAGCATTCATCAGAAAATTCTGCAACACATTGTTGATAGCATTTTTGTATGGTAAAAATCCCGAAACAGCCCTTTCGGCTTTACGCAATTTGGCCGACGAAACCATCTTCATAGCCGAAGTAATCTTTTGTGTCGATTTAACTGACTGTATTCTGGTTTTTATTTCTTTTAAAGATGCCATTTAATGCCTGAGATGAAAGAATGAATAATACGAATGATTTACTTAAGACCGGCTACCACAGATGACGCTACTTTTTCAAGTATCGACGTAATTTCATCGGTTATCACACCCTGTTTAAGTGGTTGCAATACATCATCTTTGTGTTCCATTTCAAGTAATTCCAAAAAACGTGTCTGAAAATCAGTCACCTTATCCAAAGCAATGTCACGCAATAAACCCTTTGTACCGCAGTAAAGAATAGCGACCTGTTTTTCCACCGACATCGGTTGGTGTAATGGTTGAATAAGCAAGCGGGTATTTTTCTGACCTTTGTCAATTGTCATAGCCGTTACAGGGTCCATATCGCCACCAAACTTGGTAAACGCCTCCAGTTCGCGGAACTGAGCCTGATCAATTTTAAGAGTACCGGCTACTTTTTTCATGGATTTTATTTGGGCAGAGCCTCCTACACGCGATACAGAAATACCCACATTAATAGCAGGACGAACCCCCTGATTAAATAAATCGGTTTCGAGGAATATCTGACCATCGGTAATTGAAATTACGTTGGTAGGAATATAAGCCGACACGTCGCCAGCCTGGGTTTCAATTACGGGCAATGCCGTTAACGAGCCACCACCCTTTACTTTCCCTTTCAGGCTTTCAGGCAAGTCGTTCATTTTTTCGGCAACCTCCTGTTGCGCATTTATTTTGGCAGCACGCTCTAATAAGCGCGAGTGCAGATAGAACACATCACCCGGATAGGCTTCGCGACCCGATGGACGACGTAAAATCAGTGAAACTTCGCGGTAAGCAACAGCTTGTTTCGACAAATCGTCGTACACAATAAGAGCATGACGTCCCGTATCGCGAAAAAACTCACCTATGGCAGCACCCGCAAATGGAGCAAAATACTGCATTGCTGCGGGGTCAGAAGCATTGGCAGCTACAACAACCGTATAATCCATAGCTCCATATTCGGTGAGTTTATTCACTATAGAAGCCACAGTAGAACCTTTTTGACCTATAGCTACATAAATACAGTATACCGGATTGCCCGCTTCGAAATTTGCCCGCTGATTAATGATAGTATCAACGGCTATACTTGTTTTACCCGTCTGGCGGTCGCCAATAATCAACTCACGCTGTCCACGTCCGATTGGAATCATGGCATCTATCGCTTTTAAACCCGTTTGTAAGGGCTCGGTTACTGGCTGACGATAAATAACGCCGGGTGCTTTGCGCTCCAGGGGCAGTTCAATCAATTCTCCGTTTAAGCTACCCTTACCGTCAATCGTTTCGCCCAATGGATTTATTACCCTGCCAAGCAAAGCTTCACCCACCATGATGGAGGCTACACGACCGGTACGTTTAGCAACCGAACCTTCCTTTATCAGATTACTTGGCCCCAAAAGTACGGCACCCACATTATCCTCCTCAAGGTTCATTACAATCGCTTTCAGTCCATTTTCGAATTCGATTAATTCGTTCGACTCTGCATTGTTTAAACCGTAAATACGGGCTACGCCATCGCCTACCTGAAGTACAGTTCCTACTTCATCGAACTTAATGGAGTTATCAATTGCATCCAGTTGCATACGCAACAGTTCGGATACTTCACTTACCTTTATTGAATCAGACATGATGTATACTTACAATGTATTATTTTGTAGATAATTCGTTTTTGATTTGCTGTAACCGGCTTTTCACACTGGCATCCAGTCTTATATTATTCATTTCGAGCACAAATCCACCAATTAAATCGGGTTGTACTATTTGTTCCATTTCCAACACACCCTGATTTCTTTTTTCAATTATCCGGGTTAAATCATTCGCTGTTTTGCTATCAATTTCGGCAGCTGTAATCAGCTTACCCGAAAAGATATTGTTCCTTGTACGGTATAAACTCATATAACGGGTTAAAATACGATACAAGAGTGCTTCGCGCTGGTTGGTAAATATCAATTCCAAAAAACGGTTGAAGACTATGTTTGATTCAGTGCCAGCTGCTTTTTTAATGATATCAGACTTTTGGTCAAGTGAAATAGCCGGATTTTCAAGCATAGTCTGAATACGATCATGTTTACGCATATTCGCGAGTAACACACCGGCAATACCGTACAATGTCTTTTCCTCTCCGTTCGACTTTGCATAATCAAACAAAGCTGTTGCATACCGCATGGGTATCAATCCCGTATTCATTCAGTTGATAATTATTGAAATGGATATTATGAAATTTTAATTTCGTCGAGCAAACGTTCAATCATTTTTTCCTGTTCGCCTTTCACTTCCAGTTTGGAGCGCATAATTTTTTCGGCCACATTTACCGACAATGTAGCTACCTGCAACCGGATTTCTTTAATTGCTTCCTGCTTTTCGTGTTCTATTTGCACGCGAGCTTCTTTAATAACTTTATCGGCTTCAACAAGAGCTGACGAACGCGCATCGGCAATCATTTTTTCGCGCAAGCGAGCCGCATCATTTAAGATGGACTGTTGCTCTTTACGTGCCAATGCCAGCACTTCTTCACCTTCAGCTTTCACCTGTTGAAGCTCTTTACGTGCCTGTTCGGCCATTAAAAGCGACTCTTCGATGAATGCTTTGCGGTCCTCCACCATTTTAATAATAACCGGAAAACCGTACTTTGCCAATACAAACACTACAACGCCAAAAACGAGCAGCATCCATATTAACAATCCCGTATCAGGAACTAATAATGACATATATAAAATTTGATACCCGTTTAAGCCTACGAACTATAAACAGGCTTTTGTTTATAATATAAAACCACAAACAACAATAGCAAAAAGGACAGGACCTTCAACCAATGCTGATGAAATAAGCATATTGGTTCTTAAATCAGAAGCCATTTCAGGTTGACGAGCCATACCTTCCATAGCAGCTCCACCAATGTTTCCGATACCAATACCACCACCAATGGCAGCTAAACCAATTCCAATTCCTGCTCCTAATTTAGATAATCCAATTGAAGCTGTTGCTTGTAAAATAATTGCTAATAACATAATTGTAAAAATTAAATTTTCGAATATACTTATTTATGATGCGGCTCAATTCGGGCCAATCCAATATACACTGCCGATAACAAAGTGAATATATATGCCTGAATAAAAGCCACTAATAACTCT
>JBLIZK010000110.1:0-6574 GCA_048859825.1 Paludibacter sp. | reverse complement strand
GATATACTGATTTTCCCAAATTTTGAAAGCGCAAATCCATTTTACAAAGGACTTATGATTTTTGCTGGAGCCGAAATGGCCGGCTTACTTCAGGGCACTGAAAAACCGGTTATATTAACTTCACGTAGCGAAAGCACGCAATCTAAATTCTACAGTATTGCTATGGCGTGTATTTTGGCCTGATTTTTTTTGTATTTTTGTAAAAACATTCATTTTTACTTCATTTAGTTTCAGATTATGACGATAAAAAAACTTCTACTCCTGTTACTCATTTCTGTTACATGGCTAAATTCACAAGCATGTACCAACTTTTTAGCAGGAAAAAAAGCCACAACCGATGGTTCAACACTAATCAGCTATGCTGCTGACTCTTACTTTTTATACGGAGCACTTTATCAGTTTCCGGCTGCCACACATCCTGCAGGCAGCATGCTTGATATTTACGAATGGGACACAGGCAAATATTTAGGAAAAATAAAGCAAGCCAAAAAAACTTATTCTGTTATTGGGAATATCAACGAACATCAGTTGGCCATTGGCGAAACTACTTTTGGCGGACGCGAAGAGTTAGTAGACAGCACTGGCTTAATCGATTATGGAAGCCTTATATACATCACCTTGCAGCGCGCTAAAACTGCACGCGAAGCCATAAAAACCATGACCGACCTGGTAGCTGAGTATGGCTACTACAGCTCCGGGGAATCGTTTTCAATAGCTGATCCTAACGAAGTATGGATCCTGGAAATGATTGGCAAAGGACCCGGCAACAAAGGTGCGGTTTGGGTGGCACAACGTATACCCGACGATTGTGTATCGGGACATGCCAACCAGGCTCGTATAACTACTTTTCCGCTCAACGACCCCGAAAATTGTTTGTATGCTACCGATGTGATTGATTTTGCTCGCCAAAAAGGATATTTTAAAGGGAACAACAAAGATTTCAGTTTCTCTGACACCTATGCTCCTCTTGACTATAGTGCTTTACGCATATGCGAAGCACGTGTTTGGAGCTTTTTCCGTCAGGTTGAACCTTCAATGGACAAATACATAAGCTATGTAAAAGGCGAAACAAAAAAACGCATGCCACTCTGGATTAAACCAAGCATTAAAGTGGATGCACAGAAATTCAAGGAATACATGCGCAATCAGTACGAAGGAACTGAATTTGATATGACCAAAGGAGTTTGTGCTGCACCATTTGGCAGCAAACTACGTCACAGTCCGCTTGGATTTAAAGTTGACAGTGTTGAATATCTGCACGAACGTCCCGTAGCTACCCAGCAAACCGGATTTGTATTTGTTGCACAGATGCGCTCATGGCTACCCGATTACATTGGCGGAATACTTTGGTTTGGCGTAGACGACGCAGCAAGCAATATTTTTGTACCAATGTATTGTGGCATACAGTCTGTTCCCAATTGCTTTAGCGAGAAAAACGGTCATCTGTTGGAATACTCATCTACATCAGCATTTTGGACTTACAATATGGTAGCCAATTTTGCATATGGAAAATACTCGTACATGATGCAGGATATCAAAAAAGTGCAAGCTGCATGGGAAAGCGAATTCAACAAACTTGTACCAGCTATTGACATGGCTGCAAAAAATTTAACAGAAGCCGAAGCACGTGCTTTCTTAACCAACTTCAGCATAAATCAGGCCGAAAATTCAACCGCAGCATGGAAGAAACTGGGCGAATACCTGCTGGTTAAATACATGGATGGAAATATTAAGAAAGAAAAGGATGGAAAGTTTCTTCAAAACGACTTCCACATTCCTCCCGGAATTATCAGAGCCGGCTATTCCGAAGATATACTACGCCAAATAGCCAAAGAGAACCCCGGGCAACGTGTAAAGTCGGGCGCCGAACTTGAAAAAAGGAAATAACGCAAAAAAAAAATTCAGGAAGTTTCCTGAAGTTTTTTTTATATCCGTGCCTTGGCAAATTCCACAACTCCCTGCAAATGCTGCAACATCAATCCCGCAGCCCTTTCAACATCTTTTTGCACAATAGCTTCAATCATTTGAGCATGTTCGTCAATCAAGGTCTTGTTAGGTGCACAAATCCTGTCTCGCTGATAAATTGATAAAATATCCGGAATTACTATCATCAGCATTGCTTTAATAACCGGATTGTGTGAACCTTCAGCTATGGCTCTGTGAAATGCAAAATCATAACTCACCCTATCAATTGCATCAAAATTGTCGATCAGATTCTGATGAGCAAGCTTTAATTTTTCAATATCCAGATCGGTTCTGCGTTCAGCACACAATTTAATGGCATTCAGCTCTAATACGAGCCGGGTTTCAACAAGCGAATAAAAATCATATTGCTGCAAATCCAGCACATCCGATATCAATCCGTTGAGTGTGGTAATATCCAACCCATTAATAACCGAACCACTCTGAGGAAGCGTTTTAATAATACCGTAAAACTCCAGTTTATGCAGCGCTTCGCGTATTTGTGTGCGACCAACCCCAAAGTCGGCTGCCATTTTACGTTCAGCGGGCAACTTGTCGCCCGGCTTTAGCAAGCCAGTATTAATCATCTCCTTCAGCCTTGTTATAACCACATCAGCTGGCCGGTCTGAAAATTGCTCCTGCATTTTGAAAAACTAAAGTTCTAATAAGCCCACTTCAACCACAACGCACCCCAGGTAAAACCAGCACCAAAAGCAGTAAGGATAATATTATCGCCTTTTTTGAATTCTTTATGACGCTCCCAGATACAAATTGGAATTGTAGCAGCCGATGTATTACCAAAACGTTCGATATTGATAATTACTTTATCATAATCAACTCCGGTACGGTTCACTACAGCATCGATAATCCTTAAATTAGCCTGATGCGGAATCAACCAATTAATATCTTCTGATTTCAGATTGTTTTTATCCATAATATCGCCCGAAACGCCGGCCATATTTGTAACAGCATGTTTAAATACATATTGCCCTTCCTGATAAACACCATGTTCGTATTTATCAACCGTTTCGTGCGAAGCAGGATTGGCCGATCCACCGGCTTTCAACATCAGGTGAGGTCCACCGGCACCATCAGTTTTAATTATGGAATCCATCACACCAAGCTCATCGGTTGAAGGCTCAACAAGTACCACACCGGCACCATCACCAAAAAGAGGAGCTGTAGTACGGTCGTTGTAATTGGTAATTGACGACATTTTTTCGGCACCAAATACCAATACTTTTTTATAACGGCCACTTTCGATAAAACTTGCTGCATTTGTAAGTGCAACAATGAAACCCGAACAGGCAGCCTGTAAATCAAAAGCAAGTGCATTTTTTACTCCCAAACGCTCGGCAGTCATTGCAGCACACGAAGGAAAAATATAATCAGGCGTAGTAGTAGCTACGAGAATCAAATCAATTTCTTCAGGTTTGGTACCCGTTTTAGCAAACAATTCTTCAGCAGCTTTTGCCGCCATGTATGAAGTACCAGTATTAGGCTCTTTCAGTATTCTGCGCTCCTTGATTCCAACTCTGGAGGTTATCCATTCGTCACTGGTATCCATCATTGTACTAAGTTCCTGATTTGTGAGAACATACTCAGGAACATAGCCACCTACACCAGTAATTACAGCGTGTATTTTCGACATATTATTAATCATTAAATTACATAAAAACGAAGCCCCAAGTAAATACCAAGGGCTTATTTTAAAGTGACGTCAATAAAACTTATTGACAACACATTATACTGTTGCTAATTTCTCTACAGCAAGTTTGCCTCTGTAGTAACCACATTCGCCACAAACAGTGTGATATATGTGAGCAGCACCACAGTTAGAACATACTGCCAAAGTTGGAGCTTCAGCTTTGTAATGAGTTCTTCTTTTAGCGGTACGGGTTTTCGAGTGTTTTCTCTTAGGATGTGCCATTTTTCTTTGTTAATTAATTGTTATCTATAATATTTTGCAAACCTTCCCATCGCGGGTCGATTGTTGTGTCTTCTATTTCAATCTCATCATCGTCGAGGTCTAAATCCACATCTTCATCGTCCTTTGCACGTGTAATATGCTTCTTCAGCTTCGTTACCATCATTTTATTGCATTCGCCCGGAGCATGTACATGTTTTATCGGGATGTTAAGTACAATAAATTCATAGAGAAACCAGGCAACATTTATGGCACCTTCGCTTTCAGGAACAATTACAATTTCATCTTCCTCCGCAAACTGGTTACCAAACTTTACCAGCAACTTCTCTTTGTACGAAATAGATTGCTCCATATCGTCCAAACATCTGTTGCAGGGCACAAGTACCGTACCGTTAATTACAAAAACGAGTTCATAAGCTTCGGTCTTTTTAATTACCGTTAATTTCACACTTACATTTCCTTTTTGTACTTCCGGACTGTCAATTTTCTTAAAATACTCATCATCAAGCTCAAACTCGTATTCACGTGACCCTGAGACGATGTCTCTTAATACAATATTATATTTTTCGAATTTCGACATGGTTTACCTACAATAAAAACCGTGCAAAGGTACAAAAATCTCATCAGATGCAAAAAATATTCGAAGCATATTTTTACTTAAAAATAACAAATCAAATATATTGCACTGATATACTGACATTTAAATACGATTCAAAACAAATTAATTGATTTTCAACTTAATTCTAAATGTTGTACCCTTTCCTAACTCAGAGTGTTTTACATATATTTTACCATTGTGGTAATTTTCAATAATACGCTTTACCAACGATAATCCCAGCCCCCAGCCACGCTGTTTTGTGGTATAACCGGGTTTGAATACATTTTTAAAATTGTTTCGCTCAATACCTTTTCCACTGTCTTTAAAGTCGATTATCAACTGGTCAACAAGTTTAGTCACATATATGTCAATACTTCCTTTTCCGGTCATAGCATCAATGGCATTTTTACATAAATTCTCAACCACCCATTCAAACAAAGGTATATTTAGTCGAATAAAAACTTCGTCCTTAATATTGTAATGCGTTTGAATAACAACTTGTTGCGATGCCCTTTTCGACATATACTGCACAGCATTATCAAGTGCAGCGTTTAAGCTTACCACCTGCAAATCGGGCGCCGAACCAATTTTGGAAAAACGTTCCGCTATTACCCGCAAACGATTCACGTCCTTTTCCATATCGGGCAGCAACTTATCGTCCTGATACCTGCTTTTCAGTAACGCAACCCATGCTAAAAGCGACGAAATAGGCGTACCAAGCTGATGCGCAGTCTCTTTTGACAACCCTACCCACACCTTGTTTTGCTCAGCATTTTTTGAACTTAAAAATGCAAAAAACGAAATTAGCAGAAATACGACTACAACCCCAATTTGAACATAAGGATAATAATACAATTGAGTCAGTAATCGTGAGTCGTCATAATAAATATATTGTTTCATATCGCCAAAATCCACTACTATGGCTTCCCGTTCCGATTTCAGACGCGTAATCAGTTTTTTGTAGAACAGCTCCTTATCGCGCAAAGGCTCCGATACATTTCTCGATTGCAACAAATTTCCTTTATCGTCAACCACTACAACCGGAATAGTAGTGTTCCCCTCGATAACCGACAAAATAAAATCAATATCAGTATTTTCATCGGCCAATACAAATCGCTGAGTAGCTTCGGCCCACAACTCAATTTTACGCTGCTCTTCCTGCGCCAGCGATTTAGCCAGTCTATTGGTAAACACCATAGAAACAACAATAATAACCAAACTTAACCCAATAAAAATCAACCTGAAATGGCGCGACAGCACAGTAACGTTTAATAATTTCATGCCCTAATGTTTATAAAATGTCAGTTTTCAATCTACTGCATAACGGTAAAATTAGCATCTAAATACCAAAAGTAATCATAATTATCGAAAATAAAACAGTTTATCAGTTCTGCTATATTTGTTGTATCTTTGCATTCTAAAAAATACGTTTCAAATTAGTTAGTTATGCACAAGTCAGGTTTTGTAAATATTGTAGGTAATCCAAATGTTGGTAAGTCCACATTAATGAATAAGCTGGTAGGCGAAAAGATATCAATTATCACGTCAAAAGCCCAAACTACGCGCCACCGTATACTTGGCATAGTCAACGACGAAGACTATCAGATAGTATTTTCGGACACCCCGGGCGTATTAAAGCCCAACTACAAACTGCAGGAATCAATGTTGAACTTTTCGCGCTCGGCTTTAACTGATGCCGATGTACTACTGTATGTAACCGACATTTTCGACACCCATGAAAAGAATGTTGATTTTGTAGAAAAGGTGAAGCTGAACCCGGCACCACTCCTGTTGGTTATCAATAAAATCGACCTCTTTAACCAGGAAAAGCTGATTGAGTTGGTTGAAAAGTGGCAGGAAATATTACCTCGTGCCGAAATTTTCCCGATATCGGCACAGGAAAACTTCAATGTTGACCGACTGTTTCAACGCATTAAGGACTTACTGCCCGACTCTCCTCCGTTTTTTGACAAAGACCAGCTAACCGACAAACCGGCGCGTTTTTTTGTAAACGAGATTATCCGCGAAAAGATACTGTTGCATTACGATAAAGAAATACCGTACTCGGTGAGATCGGAAGAGCACAC
>JBLIZK010000109.1:0-2556 GCA_048859825.1 Paludibacter sp. | reverse complement strand
TGTACCAGGAGGGACAAAAAACTTATGTGAATGATCTGTATTATCCATTACAAGAATAAAATATAATACTTTTGTACTCTTTTATAGTTAAAATACCTACTAATAAACAAAGTAGTTGTTTTTACCTTTTGATGTATCTTTTGTATATAAGCCCCAAATATGGAACTGACTAAATCATATTTGAAAGACCTCACATACAAAGTTACCGGAACTGCTATAGAAGTACATAAAAGGCTCGGCCCCGGACTGTCGGAGAGTATTTATCGCAAATGTCTGGAAAAGAAACTGGAAATTAGAGCAATAAGAGTTGTATCAGAACATAGTAAAAATAAAACAAGATACTTTTGTGTCACTTTTGGTCTCTTTTGTGGTTAAAAAATATTTACTAATTATGTGATTAAAAATTAAATTATATGGAAACAGAAAAAATAGTCGACGGCAAACCGGTATCGCTTTACACCATTGTAAACGGAAACGGAATGTCATGCGATATTACGAATTATGGAGCTAAAATTATTCGGTTGTATGCTCCCGACAGAAATAAGAAGTATGAAGATGTAGTGCTTGCTTTTGATACACTTGAAGAAGTGATTGAAAAAGAAGAATACTACGGTGCTGTATGCGGACGTTTTGCCAACCGTATCAAAGATGGCAAATTTACTATCGACGGTAACGAATACACATTGGCTATCAACAACGGTACAAACGCATTGCATGGTGGCGTTGATGGTTTCAACAGCCGTGTTTGGGATGTAATTTCTGCTTCAGAAACTAAAATTGTGCTTGGCTTATTGTCGCCTGATGGTGACCAAGGTTACCCTGGCAATCTACAAGTAACATTAACTTACGAGTTGACAAACGACAACGCGCTGAGCATTCATTACGAAGCTACTACCGACAAACCTACGGTTATTGGTTTAACTCAACACTCCTATTTCAACCTGAAAGGCGCCGGAAACGGAACTATCAAAGATCATCAGTTGCAAATTAATGCTGATTTCTATACCGTGTTGGATGAATCTTTTGCTTTAACCGGAGAAGTGCGTCCCGTTGAAGGAACTCCGTTTGACTTCCGTAAGCCTGTAGTAATTGCAGAGCGCATCGACGACGAAGTGTATGTTCCGGGTTGGGGCATGGACAATAACTGGTGCATACGCAAAACTCAGGCTGGCGAATGTGCTTTGGCTGGCTACATTTACGAACCGGTTAGCGGTCGTAAGATGGAAGTATTCACCACACAGCCCGGAATGCAAATTTACACCGGCAACTGGATTGAGAACCAAATCGGTAAAGAAGGTAAAACTTACGACCGTCAGGATGCTATTTGTCTTGAAACGCAAGGTTTCCCTAATTCACCTAACGTTCCTTTCTTCCCAAGCCCTGTTTTGCGCCCCGGCCAGAAATACGACGAATGGTGCATTTATAAATTTAGCGCTGAGTAAGTTATAATACGCAATAAAACTGAGCCTGTTTCAAAAGTAATAAAAAACTACTTTGAAACAGGCTCTTTATTTAGCTGATAAGCCGTAATATTGATATAGCAATATGGGTACGAAAAATTATACCATGTACCACCAATTGTGAGCTGACCGTTAACTAATGTACCTGTACTGTTTTCCTCAAACTTAACAAACTCGGTTTCCGACTTAGGTATATAAACATACTGCCCGGCATCTTCAGTAATCTTGTTTCCAACAACAGTATAATAGGTAGGAATGCCATCTTCAATTGTAGTCTTTATTTTGTCGGCAGCAATTTTCTCTACAACAAATATCCCCGACTGAGTGCCTTCAAGCGCTCCTGTTACCTTTAAAACATAACTGTACGTTCCTACAAACTGATCAGCCGGATCAACCACTTCTTCGGTGGCACATGACGAAAGCATTATTATGGCAATAGCCAAAAAGATTTTTAAAAGCCGGTGTGTTTTCATAAAAATTTAATGTATTTATTTTGTTGCAAAGTTAACAAAATAATACATAAGACAATAATTTATTAAGAAAAACAGACGGTCTCAAGCGTTGATTTTTTGTACAACTTACTTACAATTTGTAGGAAATATTTTTTGAACGCAACGACACGAAGTCACAACTATACGACGAAAATACTTTTGCGGCTTTGTGCCGTAGCGTCTTAGCGTTCAAAAAATAAATTGGTATAGGCGCTTAAACCGCACTAGTAAATGTCTATTATGTTGATTTTAAAGTCGTATTTAGTCATTTTTCATGGGACAAGTTCAGACTTATCCCTCTAATCGCCACGAAGTGGCAATATATTTTAGCCCAATGGCAACGCCTTGGGTCGATAAATAATAACCACCGACATGCGCCCTGTAAGGGCAATATTCATATTTTGCCCTTACAGGGCGCTTGTTTGTATGTATATTCAGCCCCCAAGGCTTTGCCATTGGGCTAGATTATAATTGGCCTATAGCCAAAATATAAATAATTATCAACCTGCGCTTTGCTTTAAGCGCCTATACCAATTTATTTTTTCATAATCCATTGATACTGATTCATGTGATTTGCGAAAATTCGTGTAATTTGCGTTCAAAAT
>JBLIZK010000108.1:0-3992 GCA_048859825.1 Paludibacter sp. | reverse complement strand
TAATAAAAAATGTAGTGCTAACTACCAATTAAATAGTTATTATATCAGAATTTAAATGCGACAAAAAAAGACGAAATCAAGTATTTGATTTCGTCTTTATATTGCAATAAATAGTGAGAATTATTCTGCTGCTTCAGTTACAACAGCATCAGTAGCTTCTTGTTTAGCCGCTTTTGAACGACGAGTACGAGTAGCTTTCTTAGCTGCTTTCTCTTTCAACATATTCTCATTATAGTCAACCAATTCGATAATACACATTTCGGCATTATCACCCAAACGGAAACCAGTACGTAAAATACGAGTATATCCTCCCGGACGGTTAGCAATTTTTTGAGAAATATTCTGGAAAAGCTCAGTTACAGCTTCTTTATTTTGCAGGTACGAAAACACAGTACGACGAGAGTGAGTAGTATCTTCCTTAGCTTTGGTAAAAAGCGGTTCAGCATAAACACGTAATGCTTTTGCTTTAGCCAAAGTGGTAGCTATCCTCTTGTGCTGTATTAACGAGATGGTCATATTCGCTAACATCGATTTTCTGTGAGCTGTTTTACGACCTAAATGGTTGAATTTTTTATTGTGTCTCATTTCAGTTATTCTTTATCTAGTTTATACTTTGAAAGATCCATCCCGAAAGACAAATTAAGGCTTTCTAATTTCTCATCCAACTCAGTAAGTGATTTTTTACCAAAATTGCGGAATTTAAGCAAATCATGCTTATGGAATCCTGCAAGCTCACCTAAAGTTTCAACATCAGCAGCTTTTAAGCAATTAAGAGCACGTACTGATAATTCAAGATCGGTAAGTTTGGTTTTAAGTAGCTGACGCATATGAAGAATCTCTTCGTCAAATTCATCAGTTTCCTCACCTTCAACAACTTCAAGCGAAATCTTTTCGTCGCTGAATAACATAAAGTGATGGATAAGAATTTTAGCTGCCTCTTTTAAAGCATCTTTAGGGTGAATAGAACCATCAGTACTAATCTCTATAATAAGCTTTTCGTAATCAGTAACCTGTTCAACACGAAAGTTCTCGATAGAATATTTTACATTACGAATTGGCGTAAAGATAGCATCAATAGGTATAACTCCAGTTTCACCGTTTACGTTTTTGTTTTCCTCAGCAGGTAAATAACCACGACCTTTGCTTACAGCAATATCAATTTGAAAATTGGCTGTAGCGTCGAGTTCGCAAATTACAAGATTTGGGTTCAATACTTCAAATCCTGAAAAATACTTGCTTATATCACCAGCTTTAAATTCTGATACACCTGAAACATTGATAGTAGCTCTTTCATTGTCAATATCTTCAACAATTTGTTTGAAACGCACCTGTTTCAGATTCAGAATTATGTTTGTAACATCATCAATAACTCCCGGAATAGTTGAAAACTCATGATCAACACCGGCAATTTTAATTGATGTTATCGCAAAACCTTCCAACGATGACAAAAGGATACGGCGCAAAGCATTACCGATAGTAATACCGTAACCTGGTTCAAGAGGACGAAATTCGAACTTGCCATGAAAAGCGTCCGCTTCCAACATGATAACCTTCTCAGGTTGTTGAAATGCTAATATAGCCATGGTTTTACTTATTATTTAGAGTACAACTCAACGATTAATTGTTCTTTGATGTTTTCTGGAATATCTTCTCTTTCAGGAATATGTAAATATATTCCGGAAAGTGTCGACGCATTAAATTCAATCCATGGATATTTTGTATGATTAAATCCGCTTAACGAAGCAGCAATCACTTCCATTGATTTATCTTTCTCGCGCACTGCTACAACCTGACCCGGACGTACGTGATACGATGCGATATTAACAACTTTACCATTAACAGTTATGTGTTTATGACTTACCAACTGACGAGCTCCTGCACGTGTTGGAGCAAATCCTAAACGATGAACAACATTATCCAAACGTGACTCAAGCAATTGTAACAATACCTCACCTGTTACACCTTTGGTGCGTTGAGCTTTCTCGTACAAAATACGGAATTGTTTTTCCAATACACCATAAGTGTATTTTGCTTTTTGTTTTTCGCGTAACTGAATACCATATTCAGAAGTTTTTTTGCGACGATTTTGTCCGTGTTGTCCGGGAGGATAATTCTTTTTTGATAATACTTTATCAGGTCCGAAAATAGCCTCGCCTAATTTACGGGCGATTTTTGATTTTGGTCCAATATATCTTGCCATTTTTACTTTTTTTAATTTGTTACGAATTATCTGTACACTATTCAAATTCCCGTTACAGCCGCGATTGCTGAGAGGTTAATAACTGCAATCCAAAACAAGCCTGTTGAACGATTGTACAAAATTTTTATAAATATTGTCCCTCCCTTGCGGGAGGGATTTTTTCAAAATACAAATTATACTCTTCTGCGTTTTGGTGGGCGACAACCATTGTGTGGAAGTGGAGTTACATCCACAATTTCCAGCACTTCGATACCAGCACCATGCACAGTTCTAATAGCTGATTCACGACCGTTACCCGGACCTTTTACATACGCTTTTACTTTGCGCAGACCTAAATCAAATGCCACTTTTGAGCAATCCTGAGCAGCCATTTGCGCTGCGTAAGGAGTATTCTTTTTTGAGCCACGGAAACCCATTTTACCTGCCGACGACCAAGAAATTACTTGTCCGGTGCCGTTTGTAAGGGTTACAATAATGTTGTTGAATGATGAATGTACGTGCAACTGACCTACTCCATCAACTTTAACAACTCTTTTTTTGGCTGCAACTGTCTTTTTTGCCATATTACTTAATTTTTTAGCTTTTCTAAAATTCGCTTACAGTTAAACCTTATTTAGTTGCTTTTTTCTTATTTGCAACAGTTTTCTTTTTACCTTTACGGGTACGAGCGTTATTCTTCGTACTTTGTCCTCTCAATGGGAGGCCGATACGGTGACGTACTCCACGATAGCAACCAATATCCATCAATCGCTTGATGTTTAGTTGTACCTCAGAGCGAAGATCACCCTCTACTTTGTATCCGGCGCCAATGATTTCGCGGATTTTAGCTGCCTGGTCGTCAGTCCAATCTTTCACTTTGATGTTGATATCAACACCAGCTGATTCTAAAATCTTTTTTGCACTACTGCGACCTATTCCGTAGATATAAGTCAATCCAACTTCCCCACGCTTGTTCTGGGGTAAATCTACTCCTACAATTCTTATAGCCATAAACTTAATTTATTTTGCTTATAAAATTTAATTATCCCTGACGTTGTTTAAACTTGGGATTTTTTTTGTTAATAACATACAAGCGGCCTTTGCGGCGAACGATTTTACAATCGTCGGTGCGCTTTTTAATTGAAGCTCTTACTTTCATATAATGAAGATATTAAATTTGAATTCTTCTTTTAGTTTACGAAAAATATCGTTTTACTTTTTATTTATAACGGAAAGAAATACGTCCTTTCGATAAATCGTAAGGTGACATTTCTACTTTTACTCTGTCGCCAGGTAAAATTTTAATATAATGCATACGCATTTTACCCGAAATGTGAGCTGTAATTACGTGTCCGTTTTCAAGTTCAACCCGAAACATTGCATTTGATAATGCTTCGATTATTGTACCATCCTGTTCAATTGCTGTTTGTTTAGCCATTTTATAATGCTTTGCTACCTAATACTTGTTCAATATATTCAAAACTGGATAATATATCCGCCTTTCCCTGACGAATTGCGATTGAGTGTTCAAAGTGTGCCGAAGCCTTTTTGTCGATTGTACGGGTAGTCCAACCATCCTTATCAAAAGTAAGTTGTCTTTTACCCATGTTTATCATCGGCTCTATTGCTATAGTCATTCCTGATTTAAGCATCACACCATTTCCACGTCTACCATAATTCGGTACTTCGGGGCCTTCGTGCAGATTGCGTCCTACTCCATGACCAATCATTTCGCGCACTACAGAGTATCCTCTTTCCTCGCAATAAGATTGTATGGCATGACCCACATCTCCTAATCTCCGACCTTCCGTTG
>JBLIZK010000107.1:0-6282 GCA_048859825.1 Paludibacter sp. | reverse complement strand
CAAGAAACAAAAGAATGGTGCAACCAAAAGATACCAGTGTTTTTTGATGCTGAACTTTTCGTCGATTGTAAGCAGACGAAAGTAAATATGATACAACGGGTAAACCAGTAATGAGGCGAGTTGATATACCGGGTCGATTACGATATAGATGTCCTGTAGTCCCGAATAGAAGAGAAAATGAGAAAGATAGACAATAAAGGCGGCGAGCATGAATTTCGCAAGAAAAGATCTTGGAATACTATTGTTGGCTTTATCGGTATGAAGTACCACTGTCCAGAATAGTGTAACATATACCGGTGTGAGTAACAGGATTGTTTTAAGCATGCTAATCATTATTTAGCACAAAAATAATGTAAAAAACTGTTACAAAAAAGAGTTCAAATCTAAATTTTGTACGTTTTGCCCGATTATATTTACGTTTTGCTTACCCTTAAATTTTGTTTAAATGTACCTTTGTATCGCTAATGGACCCGAATTCTTTTGTTTGAAATATAAACAACTTTTAAAAGTAATATAATATGAAAGCAAGATTAAGCTGGGTGTTTTTTTTCGTAGCGGCGATTGTGTTGAGCGGTTGCGAGCCCACAGATATAAACACAGACTTTGATAATTACTGGTCATCGAACAGTTTGGTTCGTATGAAACTACGTGGCAAGGTGAAAACTTTACAGGCTGAAGGGGAACGCTTAGAATTCAAC
Source organism: Paludibacter sp. (assembly GCA_048859825.1). Taxonomy (GTDB): domain Bacteria; phylum Bacteroidota; class Bacteroidia; order Bacteroidales; family Paludibacteraceae; genus Paludibacter. Next base: position 5,584 of record JBLIZK010000107.1, on the reverse strand, counting down.
GAAAAAGGATTTATTACAAGCAGTTCTTTTTTCTCAGACGATTATAGTACTTCTGTAACCTATAATTATGGTTCTGATGGCAAATTGCTGAGTACGACCAGCACCGATGTGTATGGTGCTAATACCAATACCGAGACACGAAACTATGCTTATGATACACATGGAAGGTATGTGGTAAATACTACGTTTCATTTACCCGAATCCGGCCTTACACCTAATCTGAAGTCGATATCAAGTGATGGTAGCCGGACAGATTATGTGTTTAAGGGTAATGATTTGCTTGTCATCAGTACTTACGAAGAAGAAAAGGATACGATGATTGTAAAGTATGATGGTAAATATCCGGTAAGCTGTACTACGAGCTGGAGTTTTATCAAAGACATAGAGTTTGCATCAAACGGTATGTTTGCCAAATATACTGAAGGTTTTATGGGTCAGGGTTATCAGAGTACCCGTATTTATTCTTTCGAAAAAGATGAGGAATATCAGCTTCTGAAAAGTGTGAGATATGAAAATTTGAACGGAGAAGAGCTGACAGTTACAACACGTGCTATTACTTACAATGATAAAAAAGATGTTCTGACTGATATAGAAGAAGGTTACGAACAGGTATATTCTGATTACGTGTATGATGATAAGGGAAACTGGACGAGCAGAAAATATAAATACAAAAATGGTGCTGAATCAGAATGGTCAGACATTACGACAGAAAACAGAACTATCACATATTGGAATTAGAATAATGATGATTTTCTCTTAACAGTTTGCGTTTGTTTACATTAGAACAGAAGGGTTGATCGTGAGATCAACCCTTCTTATGTTTTATTATAGCTATAGACTCTTACTTCATGTCCTGAACTTTAGGTTTAAGAGTTGTTAGCTGAAGCAGAAGTGCCAATGCAACTATGCCTGCTAATACTGCAAAGCCAAGTCCAAGATCTCCGTTATCCGTCATTTTTCCTAATACTGAAGTTACTCCCGCACCGGCAAAAACGCCTACCATATTCATAAATCCGTATGCTGTAGCACGGAGTTTGGCGGGGACAAACTGACAAAGAATAGGCATGTTGTTGGCATCGAAAGCTCCGTAGCCAATACCAAAGAGCAGAGCAGCACCCACAACGGTAGCAAACGAGTGGCCAAAACCAAGAAGAATCAGTGATGGAATTGTCAGCGAAAGTCCTATTGCACTTGTATATATGCGTCCACGAATATTAGTCTGTACCCAGCGGTCGGAAATAATTCCCCCGAAGATTACACCAATAAATGAAGAAAATGCAATGGTTATAGTCGAAACAGGTCCGGCCTGCGACATGGGTATGTTGAGGCTTTCAGCAAACAAGGTAGGAAGCCAGTTTTTGGTAGCCCAACCAGGCAGGCTTGGAGCTGCAAAATAAAACAAGATAACCCAAAATGCCATCATTGAGAAAATCATGCTGAGACCTTTGAAAAATGGAATTTTTTCCGTTGTGCTGATATTTTCCTTAATCTCAGCTGCTTTATCAGCTTTCTTTTCGTTAAGCATAAAAACCAAAACAGCAGAGTATGCAATTCCAATAATTCCAAACCAGTGGAAAGTAGTGTTCCAGCTGAATGCAGCCGCAACTGTAGCTCCGAAACCTCCAATTGCCTGACCCATGTAAAGTCCGGTCATGTGAATTCCGATAGCGAGGGAACGTGTTTTACCAGTATGATAATCTGTAATCAGCGAAAGTGCTGCAGGAATATAAAGTGCTTCGCTAAAGCCCATAACTGCACGTAGCCAGTAAATCTGGTCGAAAGTTTGTGCCAGGCCCATTCCGTAAGTCACACCTGACCATACAAACAAGCTTCCCACAATCAGCCATTTCCGGTTTACTCTGTCGGCTATAATTCCTGAGAGTGGACTCATAAATCCGTAGATAATCAGGAACACGGCCATCAGATTTCCAAAATGTTCCGCTTTTTGAAGTTCGGCTATGTCAATCATCATAGCCGATTTCATGGTTGAAAGCATTTGGCGGTCCATATAGTTCAGCAGAGCAACCACCCAAAGTAATGCTACTACTACCCAGCTATAGAATTTTGAATTTCTCATAGATGTATTACATATAATTAATAGTATCAGAATTTATTGCAACGTTCGAAAAAGCCAATGGCTTCGAGTTCTTTCTTCATTGCAGCTTCTTCCTCGTCCGACATGTTTTGGAAAGGAGTTCTGTTTTTTCCAAGGTCGAGGCCAATAAGTTTCATGATACGTTTTCCTCCCACTATATTACCGCGGTAGTTTACAATAACATTGATTACTTCCTGCGAGAAATTCTGTTTTTCGCGGGCTGTTTCGATGTCACCGGCATTCCATGCATCGATAATGCCCACCAGTTCGCGACCATTATAATTGGTAGTTCCACCAATTCCCCCCTGAGCACCACCCATGGCCAGCGAAGGAAGAATTGTTTCGTCCTGTCCGTGAAGCATGTCGAACTTATTGTTTTTATAAAGACGGCATTGATTGTATTCGTAGATGCTTTCGAAAGTATATTTTATTCCTGCAAAATTAGGAATTCGTCCATCCACAGCTTTCAGAAATGGCAACATTGGCAAAAAAACACCGCTTAATGCCGGAATGTGATAAAAGTAAAAAGGAAGCTTTGGTGCTCCACAGGCAATTTCTTCGCAGTATTTTACCAGTTCTTCAATTCTTCCTACTTTTGGAAACGGACTTGCCATAGCGCCAATTCCCCATGCTCCGGCTTCCTGTGCATGAGCAGCCAGTTTGTTGCTTTGTTTTACACATGTACTTCCAACGTGTACAATGACTTTAAAATTTTCGGGAGCTGATTCAATCCATTTTTCAGTGAGCAGCATTCTTTCTTCCTCAGTGAGCATATAGCCTTCGCCTGATGAGCCATTGATGAATACGCCTTTTATACCATTTTTTGCCAACATGGCTGCATAAGCAGGTATTGGTTCCAGATTTACTTCACCGTTTGGATAAAATGGTGTAAACGGTGCGTTGATTAGTCCGGTGATCTTTTCCATACTTCTAATTTTTTAATTGAATATTAATGCGACAAAGATAAATAAATTATTTTATTAAATGCTCTTTTGAAACAAAAAATTATTGGATATTCTGTTGGTTTTTTTCTTTTAGTATCCGGATTTATGAGCTGTGGTGTATATTTATGCAAGACTTGAATTTTTTGTTTCAAAAGTATAATTTAGTTTTTTTGTTTTTTAGAAGCATTAAATCCGGCGAATTATAACGTTTATTTTGGTTTTGATTGTAATTTGTTTTACAAAATGTAGATAATCGTGTTTATTGTTAAGCATATCCGCAAAAAAATCGACCAAAAATATGTTTTACAACATGTTTGTAAAAAAACACATATTTTTTTTGTGTGATAATAAAATAAAATATAGTACATTTGTCGCATTAATAAAAATATTTTCTTTCAAATTCAATCTTTGTAAACAATATTCAGCTCCTCATTAAGCAAAATATAAATATGAATATAGATCTTAATTATTCCGACTATTTGAACAGATATAATAAACAATATCTGAACGACCTTACTACCAATATTCTTCCATTCTGGCTGACCAATGGTTTGGATAAAGTAAACGGAGGGTTTTACACATGTGTTGATCGTGACGGAAGCCTTATAGATAGTACCAAGTCTGTATGGTTTCAGGGAAGAGCTGGTTTTATATATGCATTTGCGTATAACCAGATTGAAAAAAAGGCCGAGTGGCTCGAAGCTTCGGCTTCAGCAATCAGATTCATTGAGAGCTATTGTTTCGATACTGATGGACGAATGTTTTTTGAAGTAACTGCCGATGGAAAACCTTTAAGAAAACGCAGATATTTGTTCTCGGAAGGTTTTGCTGCTATTGCAATGTCAGAATATGCCATTGCTTCGGGTGATATGTCGTATGCCAAAAAAGCACTCGACATTTTCGAGCTGATACTTCATTATAAGAATACACCGGGCTTGCTTCAGCCAAAATATACCGCTAACCTGGATGTGAGAGGACATTCGTTGTGCATGATACTTATTAATACAGCATCACAGATCAGAAAGGCAATTAAAAGTGATGTGCTCGATCGTCAGATTGACGAATCGATCAAAGAAATAGCATCTTACTTTATGAAACCTGAATTTAAAGCAGTGCTTGAAACGGTAGGTGCAAATGGAGAATTTTTAGACACAGGAATGGGTCGCCTGATAAATCCCGGTCATGCAATCGAAACTTCATGGTTTATTCTTGAAGAGGCGCGTGCCCGCAACTGGGATCCTGAACTTGTAAAAATGGCTACCACAATTCTTGACTGGTCGTGGGAGTGGGGTTGGGATGAAGAATTCGGAGGAATTATAAATTTCAGAGATTGCAAAAATAAACCCTGTCAGGATTACGCACACGACATGAAGTTCTGGTGGCCACAGACTGAAGCGGTAATTGCCACTTTGTATGCTTACCGTGCTACAGGCGATGAAAAATACCTTGAAATGTATCGTAAAATAAATGATTATATGTATAAATACTTTCCGGATAGCGAATATGGCGAATGGTACGGATATTTACATCGCGACGGAACTGTATCGCAACATGCAAAGGGAAATCTTTTTAAAGGCCCCTTCCATATACCAAGAATGTTGATAATGAGTTATTCGCTCTCATCAGAGATTATTAAGTAAACACCTTTCAAAATTCACAAATAATAAACAAACACGAAAAAAAATGAAAAAAGCACTTTCTTTTTTATTAGGCTTGGCTTTGTGCGTTAATCTATCGGCACAAACCAAAACTATTTCCGGGCGTGTGGTTGACAAAGCCTCCGAACCGGTAATTGGCGCTAGTGTGATTGAACTTGGTACTGCTGGTAATGGTACAATCACAGATATTGATGGTAATTTTTCATTGAAAATCAATGCAGGAAACAATGTTCAGGTTTCCTATATTGGTTACAAATCAATGATTGTTGACGTAAAAACGGGTAATTTTTTTAATGTAGTATTAGAAGAAGATGCTCAGAAACTTGACGAAGTTGTTGTAACAGGTTACGGTAGCTCACAAACACGTGCCCGAAGCACTAACTCGATTGCTAAGGTAGATAACCAAAAACTTTCTTCGGGGGTTTTCTCAAATCCGGCTCAGGCTCTTTCGGGTGCTGTAAGCGGACTCCGTGTGGTGCAGAACTCCGGTAATCCCGGTGCAACTCCTTCCATTACACTTCGTGGTGGTACAAACCTCGATGGTTCTGGATCGCCGCTCGTAATTGTGGATGGACAGATTCGTGGCAGCATGTCGGACATTAACCCTGAAGATATTGAAGATATGCAGGTTATGAAGGATGCCGGTGCTACCGCAATTTATGGTGCACGTGCAAACAACGGGGTAATTCTGATTAAAACAAAATCGGGAAAAGCCGGAACTTCAGAAATTAACCTGAAAGTGAAAGTGGGTGCAAACTTTCTGAATAATCCTTACGAATTTGCTGATGCTCAGACTTATCTGACATGGATGCGTCCTGCTTATGTAAAAGCTAATAACGTATGGTTTAAAAACGATGGAACTGGTGTTGGTTACGCAACTAACATTG
>JBLIZK010000106.1:0-2060 GCA_048859825.1 Paludibacter sp. | reverse complement strand
CGCTAACCGGAAACTACTGCTACTCCTGCTTCCATGGGCATTGGTCGGCTTAATCATAGGCCTTATTGTTGGTAAACGAATATCGGCCGAACAGTTCAGGCAACTAATAGCAATATTGATACTATTCAGCATTGTTATTATGCTTTGGCAGGAATTTCGCAAAAAACACGATAAACCAACAACCGTTCACAGCAAATCTGTCGCAGCATTTTTTGGCATAACCGGCGGCTTTTCAACTATGATTGGCAATGCCGCCGGACCTGTAATGAGCGTTTACCTGCTCTCGCGCCAGTTGCCCAAAACAGTATATATTGGCACCACTGCCTGGTTTTTCTTTATCATAAACATTACCAAACTACCTTTACAAATCTGGGTTTGGCACAACATAACAATACAAACCCTGCTGTTTAACCTTGCATTATTGCCTGCAATTGCCTTAGGGGCGTATGCAGGAATAAAGATTACCGCCATTATCCCCGAAAACACCTATCGTTGGTTTGTGATAGTAATTACGGTAATAGCTTCGGTGGCCTTGTTTTTCTGATACCCATTTAGTCGTGTTTTTTTAACAGGGTAAAGCTTTCTCAAAAAAATCATTACTTTTGTAAGTCAATCAATTCTCAGAAAACAGCATGGACTCAAAATCTGATATCTTGTTTAAAGTTCCGGAACCAACTCTCCGGCGTTTACCCTGGTACCTGGCCTACGCCCAGCTGGTACTCAAAGAAGGCGAAACCTATTTATCGTCCACTCAAATAGCAAAAAATATAGCCGTGGATGCATCGATGGTAGCAAAAGACCTTTCGTTTGTACAAATTAGCGGAAAAACACGCGTAGGATACGATGTAAAAGAGCTTGTAGATGTTTTAGAGCGATTTTTAGGCTTTACCAAATCGCACAAAGCATTTTTATTCGGTGTAGGAAGTCTGGGGGGCGCACTTATGCACGATAATGGTTTGGAACAGTTCGGGCTCGAGATAGCTGCCGGTTTTGATGTTAAACACGAACTAACCGGCACCAGCATTAACCGCGTACCCATTCACCATTTCGATAGATTTAAAGAGCTTCAGAAAAAAACAGGTATTAACATTGGTATACTTACCGTACCGGTCGACAAGGCCCAGGAAGTAGCCGAAACAATGGTGGAAGGCGGTATTAAGGCTATCTGGAATTTCACACCCTACCGTATCAGAGTTCCTGAGAGGGTGATTGTACAAAACACATCTATTTATGCACACCTGGCAGTAATGTTCAACCGACTGAACGAAATAAAAGCCTGCGAAGAGTGCGAAAAACAGGAAAAAAAGTAAATCATCCGTTTATGAAAATATTGGCAATAGGGCAAAATTACGTAGAGCATAACAAAGAACTTAACTCACAAAACCCCACTGAACCGGTGGTGTTTATGAAAGCCGACACTTCGGCGCTCCGAAACAACAAACCCTTTTATGTTCCCGAATTTTCGCAGGAAGTGCATTACGAAACTGAACTGATTGTGAAAATTAACCGGATAGGAAAAAACATAGCGCCACGCTTTGCACATCGCTACTATTCCGAAATAGGGCTTGGTGTGGACTTTACTGCACGCGACCTGCAGCGTAAACTCAAAGCCGAAGGCAAACCATGGGAAGTAGCCAAGGCTTTTGATAATTCGGCCGTGATTGGCGATTTTTTACCTGTTGCCGAATTAGGAAATGTACAGGATATTCGTTTCCGACTCGACCTCAATGGAAATACCGTGCAAAACGGACATTCGGCCGATATGATTTTCCCGATTGATGAACTTATTGCATGGGTTAGTCGTTTCTTTACATTGAAAATAGGTGATATTTTATTTACCGGAACTCCTGTTGGAGTAGGCGCAGTAAAACCCGGCGACAATCTGAAAGGATATATTTTTGATAAAAAATTGTTCGACTTTCACGTAAAATAAGTTATAGTCTGTTTAACAGTACAATAAAGCACCCAGAAATACGTTATCATCAAAGCCGGATATAGTAACTATATACGGCTTTTGTATTCTTTTAAAAAAGCGATTTTCATTATTTTCAATGAAGAAA
>JBLIZK010000105.1:0-3541 GCA_048859825.1 Paludibacter sp. | reverse complement strand
TTATAAATTACAATCTGCAGAATATAAAATCGGTGATTAATAAATCATCGTTTAAGGTTGCTTTATTAAGTGCAACCAATACCAATAAGGTAAATCTTTCGGTGAGTAGAGTTGGGTTTTTTAGACTTGATTTGAATACGGGCTTAGTACATCCTGCAAAGGATAATGCATTGAAAAATATAAGGTCAATAAGCTCAATGATGCATTTTGCTGAAAGAGACGAACTTTGGGTCACGGAAGAAGGACGAGATAATGTGTATATTTTTAAAATGCCTCTTCCGAACCTCGGTTTTACCAGAAATTCTCGCTGAAAAATCTCGAAAACAATATAACTGCATTGTATAAAGATGCCAGAAATAATGTGTGGATAGGTACTAGCAACGGATTGTACAAAAAATCGGATGGATAACAGACCGTACTCATATCGGACAAGTGTCGCTTTGTAAACGCCATAAGTGAGGATAAAAATAAAAACATACTGGTAGGTACTGAAAAAGAAGGTCTGTATGTAGTTAAACCTCAGCAAGAGAAGAATACCTATGTTATTCTGAATTTGAGACTTAAAGTGCGGGATTATCAGAGTTTCAGCGTGCAGAGTATATGCATATCCAGGAATGGTGATGTTTATGTTGGTACAAAGGAAGGCTGTATATATTTTATTGACAATAATACCAGACAAATATCCGAGATAAGTGGCAAATTTGGGATTACGGATAATGGATTTGTAAATATAATTGAGGATAATAGTGGCTTTTTATGGATATCCACCATCAAAAAAATAATTCGTTTTAATACCACTACTCATGTAGCTACCTATTTTTCTGAAGTGGATGGTATGAAGGTAAAATCGTTCTACAAAGATGCTGTAGCCAAAACAAACAGCGGTATAATACTATTTGGAGGAAACAACGGTGTGTCGGCATTTAACCCCGCTAATCTGGCTGTAAAATCCAAAGTGAATAAGCAGGTAACCATAACTGATATTCTGGTGCAAAACAAATCAATTTTCGACGATGAAAATAAACGACATTACAGTTTTAAAAACAACGCAATAGAACTGGAATACTCAGAAAACAACATCGGAATTGAGTTTTCGGACCTCGAATATACCTCTACAAGTAAGGTGCAATATGCTTACAGATTACAGGGTGTCAATGGTTGTTGAGGACAATCTGGAACTTAACAATGTAATAACCGAAATGCTATCTGAAAAATACAAAGTAATAGCCGCTTACAACGGTGTTCAAGCCATTGAATTATTACAGAAAAATGAGGTTAATCTTGTAATAAGTGATGTGATGATGCCGGAAATGGATGGACTTACACTTTGTAAGATGATAAAAAATGACTTAACCACAAGTCACATTCCGGTATTGATTTTAACAGCCAAAAATACTGTTGAAGACCGTGTGGATTGTTATAATGCAGGTGCAGAGGCATATATTGCCAAACCTTTTGAATTGTTGGTGCTTAATGCCCGGGTGAAAAATTTACTAAGCAAGCATATTCAGAAAACGGAGAGCTTTAAAAAGAACAATGAGATCAATATCTCGGCTATGGAATATAATTCAATAGATGAAATGTTTTTGAAGCAAGCTGTGAGTAAGGTGGAAGAAAGACTGGCTGACGAGAATTTTGACTTTGACCAATTTGCTATTGATATGGCTACGTCAAAATCAACTCTGCACCGCAAGCTGAAGTCGCTTACCGGCCTTTCGCCAGGTGAGTTTATACGCAATATACGAATGAAGCACGCAGTTCAAATGCTTGCAAATAATATTGGTAACATTTCTGAAATTGCGTATGCTGTTGGATTTAACGACCCTAAATACTTTAGCCGTTGTTTTAAACTTGAGTTTGGCGCTACTCCTAAAGAATATTTCGAGAATCTGAAAACGCAAAAGAGGCTGACTCATTTTTGTTTTGAGACAGCCTCATATTAAAACCTTTTCAATCAGTACTAACATTTATCCGTTTATAATACGATTATCCACTTCATTGAACGATTTTTGTCAAGCTGTAGACATTATTTTTCCTATTTTTGCATTCAAATAAGAAATTACCAGCTCATGTTACGTTTATATATTTCAGTTTTTATTTTTACCATATTCAGTGTACAAAGCTTTTCAAAATCGCTTACCAAAAAGGAAATAATAAGCATTATTGATAAAGTCAATACAAACTGGCAAAATTCACATCCAAATCCCGGAAACTCATTTTGGGACAATGCGGCATATCACACCGGCAATATGGAGGTGTATAAAATTACCGGTAATGAGCAATACAGGGCTTACTCTGAAAAATGGGCTCAACAAAACAACTGGAGAGGTGCTACGTCTGATAACAAAGCCCGCTGGAAATATAAGTATGGCGAAAAACCCGAATACGTACTTTTTGGCGATTGGCAAATCTGCTTTCAAACTTACATTGACCTTTACAACCTCGCTCCCGATAGTATTAAAATTGCCCGGGCTATTGAAGTAATGGAGTACCAGATGTCTACCCCACGTTCCGATTACTGGTGGTGGGTTGATGGCTTGTATATGGTGATGCCGGTAATGACCAAGCTCTACAAACAAACCGGAAAGGAAATCTATCTGGATAAGTTGTATGAGTATTTTGATTATGCAGTCAAAATTATGTACGATAAGGATTCCAAACTGTTTTATCGCGATGCAAAATACTTGTATCCTGAACATAAATCCATTAATTGTAAAAAAGATTTCTGGTCGCGTGGTAATGGCTGGGTGTTTGCTGCATTTGCAAAAGTTCTATCCGATCTGCCGGCTGATTATAAACATCGCCCGGTTTTTGAAAAGTATTACCTTGAAATGGCAAACTCAATTATTAAATGCCAGCAGAGAAAAGGTTACTGGACCCGCAGTCTGCTTGATCCTGATCATGCTCCCGGATTCGAAACAAGTGGAACTGCATTTTTTACTTATGGCCTTTTATGGGGGATTAACAATGGTTACCTTAAGGAGTATAAATACAAAAAAGCGGCCATCAGGGGTTGGAATTCTCTTGAAAAAATTGCATTACAGCCCGATGGTAGAATTGGTTATGTACAGCCTATTGGCGAAAAGGCAATACCCGGACAGGTAGTGAATATGGATTCTACTGCTAACTTTGGAGTGGGGGCGTTTCTGCTTGCTTCGGCTGAAATGTATCGTTTCGTGAAAAAATAAATTCATTTTCCCATGAAAAATCACTTGCTTTTATCCTTCTGATATTGTTTTTATTGTCCGAAACAGGTATAGCCGGCAATAAAGCATCTTATATACTCAATGGCACTAAAATGGTCGACAGCCGGGGCAATGTGATAAATGCACACGGAGGTGGTTTTTTAAAACAGGGAGAGTATTACTACTGGATTGGCGAAAACCGCCGAAATGGCGTTTTTGTATCCTGCTACCGATCATCCGACCTGATAAACTGGGAGTTCAGAGGCGATTTGCTAACTAAAAATTCTCATCCGCAACTCGATAAAGCCAATATTGAACGTCCCAAAATTATTTAGTCGACCCTTAAAAAGCCCATA
>JBLIZK010000104.1:0-8442 GCA_048859825.1 Paludibacter sp. | reverse complement strand
GCAATATTCGGCAGATAGTTTTAAGCAAATAAATGAAGCTGCCTCCCAGTTTAATATACCTATTGAAACAGAATATAAGGTTTGCGACAATATAGAAAATGGAATAGTTAGAAGCGTGAATCAGCATGGTTATGATTTTCTGTTAGTTGGTGCGGGTGTTTCATTGTCGGGAATTCCTTTTTTTAAAGAACGAAAGATTTTTGCCAGGCAGCAGTGGCTCAATAGGTTAGTGAATGCAATCTCGAAATCGCAAGCCATTTTTTATCCGGGAACATTGATTAAGGATAAAACGAAGTATTTTATTGAAAACAGCAATTGTAGTGTGGGGGTTTTTGTAAACAGAGGGTTTACCAAAATCAGTACTACACTCATTTTGCTCGAAAACGAAGCAGATGGCTTCTTAATCCGATATGCACGTAGGTTGTTGTTGAATAATGCTGATGTAAGTGTTTTCATCATTGATTTAAACAATGTAATACAAAAGAAAAACGATATTAAAGTTTCGTACGAGGAACTACAACGGAATTTTCAAAACAGGGTAAAGTCCATTAAAAGTTCGCGTAACAATGCGTCTATCATATCCAGATTCAGCTTTCTGCTTATAAGTTATCAGGGATGGTTAAGTTTGTCGGAATCCGATAATGCTGAATTGTCAGCGATTCCTTCTACTTTGATAATAAATAAAAAATCCACGCGATTCTCAAAAAGAACTCTCGAAACAGCTTTGTAGATTTGAATTAGTCGCTTTTTTATTTTTAAGAATATAAATATTTTCGCGAAAACTTGTAAAATTATCAAAATAATTGTATTTTTGATTGAACATCTTTCGTAGGTGACACACATTTTATCACGTTATCAATTTATTTTCTGTTGTTTTATGGTAGCATTTATTGACTCACATACTCATAATATTCACACGAGTAATCCGTTCTCCATCATTAATCTCCCGGTTAATGAGGTTGAAAGTGTGCTATCAAAGTTAAAACATCATTATTTTTCGATTGGAGTACATCCATGGAATGTTCATACAACTGACCCCTCAATTTTGGATGTGTTTGAGCAATTATTGTCCGACAGACGCATTAGAGCAGTCGGCGAATGTGGATTCGACCGAAATGCCAAAGCATCATTTAAAGAGCAGGGATATTTTTTCGAACGACAGGTGGCTTTATCCGAAAAGTACGAGCGTCCTTTAATTATACACTGTGTAGCAGCGTACAACGAAATTATTCGCCTTCGAAATAAGTTTAAGCCTGCACAAAAATGGTTGATACATGGTTTCAGAGGTAAACCCGAATTGGCAAAACAATTGTTGAATGCCGGTTTTATTTTGTCGTTTGGCGAAAAATTTAACCCGGAAACAGTAATACAGACACCCCTTGAAAAACTCTGTGTGGAAACAGATGATAGTTTATATCCGATTGAAGAAATTTACAAAAAAATTGCAACGCTAAAAAACTGCCGACAAGAAGAGTTAAATGCTGCTTGTCAACTCCTAAAACTCTATGTTTGTTAATAATACTTTTTTTTAGGGTGGTTTTATTTCAGCTATAAAAGTGTTGCTGCTATTTTTTTGTAAATTTGCTTTATAATAAATATAGAGTCTTTCCGAATGAAAAAACATATTCTATTTTTTCCGCTCGTTTTCTTTTCATTGCTTGTATATTCACAAGGAGTTTCGCAACTACAGCAACGCAAAATAAGCAATGCAATATCGGCAATTTCGGGTTTGTATGTCGATACGATTAACGACAAAAAACTGGTTGAAACAGCCATTGAGGCCATGTTGAAGCAGTTAGACCCACATTCGTCTTATATTTCCAAGGAGGAAGTAGATAGGGTGAACGAACCTCTCGAAGGTAGTTTCGAAGGTGTTGGTATACAATTTCAATTGCTCGAAGACACTTTGGTGGTGGTTCAGACGATTGCCGGTGGTCCTTCCGAAAAGGTTGGTGTACAGGCAGGCGACCGCATAATTTACATCAATGATGAATTAATTGCCGGTGTGAAAATGCAAAATTCAGGCGTAATGAAGCGTCTTCGTGGACCCAAAGGCACCGAAGTGATTGTAAAAATAAAACGTGGAGGTAAAAAAGATTTATTGGTATTTAAAATTATCCGCGATAAAATTCCAATTCATAGTGTGGATGCCTCGTATATGATTAACAAGGAAACGGGTTATATCAAAATAAACAATTTTGGTAGCACTACCGTAGAAGAATTTCAAACTGCCTTTTTAAATCTGCAAAAATCGGGCATGAAAAATCTTATTTTAAGCCTTCAGGGTAACGGTGGAGGTTATTTGCATGCTGCTCACCAGCTTGCTGATGAGTTTTTAAGTAAAGACAAACTTGTTGTTTATACGCAGGGGCTGAATCAGCCACGTGCCGATATGATTGCTACAGAGGTGGGAAGATTTGAAAAGGGACGACTAATAATTTTGGTAGATGAATATTCTGCTTCTGCCAGTGAAATTGTTTCGGGTGCCGTACAGGATTGGGACCGGGGCATTATTATCGGCCGCCGTACCTTTGGAAAAGGGCTCGTTCAACGTCAGTTACCTTTGGTTGATGGCTCTATGTTGCGTTTAACAACAGCCCGCTATTACACACCTACCGGCCGAAGTATTCAAAAACCGTATAAAGATGGGGTGGAGAAATATGAACGCGACCTGCTAACCCGTTTCGAACACGGCGAATTTGCACATGCCGATAGTATACGTTTCCCCGATTCGCTTCGTCATGAAACTTTATTGCTAAAGCGTAACGTGTACGGCGGCGGAGGCATTATGCCTGATATTTTTGTGCCAATTGATACTACGCGTTTTACCGATTATCACAGAAAACTAGTAAATCAGGGTGTGGTAAATAAAGCGGCTTTGACTTTCATCGATAAAAACCGGACCGACCTTAAAAAGAAATATCCGGCTTTTGATAAATTTAATAAGTTATTTTCGGTTGATAATCAAATGCTCGATATCTTAAAGGATTATGCCGCAAAAGAAAAAATTGAGTTTAACGAAGAGCAATATAAAAAATCGGAGCAACTGATTAAATTACAGTTAAAAGCTTTGGTGGCACGTGATTTATGGGATATGAGTGAGTATTATCGTATTATGGATGCTGAAAATGAATCATTACAAAAAGCTATCGAAATACTGAATATACCGGGTGCCTACGAGAATATCTTAAAGAAGAATTGATTATCAGATATTATATAAAAAAAGAACCAACTCTGTATTTTACAGAATTGGTTCTTTTTTTGTATCAAATTCATCCTTATTCCTCTGTCATATTCACCGTTTTGGGGCGTAATACCACCAGCTGCAACACAATGGCAATTAGCACCACAATGCCCAAAAATGCGAAATCCGACGAAAGATGTCCGGCATCGGCCGACTTACCAAGCCAGTTGGTAATCACAGCCCCCGATGAAATGCCCACCAGATTCATCAACCCATAACCCGTTGCCCGGTAGCGAGCCGAAACAAACTGACAAAGTATAGGCATATTGTTCACGTCAAACATCCCGAAACCAAGCCCGAACAGCAGCGCGCCGCTCAGTACCGTCGTAAAACTATGACCGTAAGCGAGTAGGAGCAAAGCCGGAATGGTGAGCGATAAGCCAATTACACCCGTAAAAATACGACCTTTCAGGTGACGTTGTACCCATTTGTCCGACAACAAACCGCCCACTAATACACCCGCAAACGATGCCATTGCCATTGTAATTGTAGCCAATGGACCTGCTTCTGACATTGGCAGGTGTAAACTGTCAGACAGTAACGTTGGTAACCAGTTTTTGGTTGCCCAACCGGGTAGGCTGGGTGCCGAAAAGTAGAACAAAAGTACCCAAAACGAAATATTTCCCAGAAGCATACCCACCCCTTTGAACGATAGAGCAAATTCCCTTAGTATGGACGTTTCTTTCGCTTTTTGTACATTGTAGCCTTTCTTCTCTTTTAAAAACAATACTAATACAAAGCTGTATACAACTCCCAGTAATCCAAACCAGTGGAAGGTCGATTGCCATGAAAAAGCCTCCGAAATTGTAGCGCCAAATCCACCAAAAGCCTGTCCCAGATAAATACCCGTGGTATGAATTCCAATAGCAATTGAGCGGGTTTTCCCATCATGATAATCAGCAATGAGCGATAGTCCGGCCGGAATGTAAAATGCCTCGCTTACACCCATCAACGCACGAAGCCAGTAAATCTGGTCGTAAGTTTGAGCGTAACCCATTAGCAAAGTTACCAACGACCATACAAATAAACTGCCTACAATCAGCCATTTACGGTTTAGCCGGTCGGCAATGATTCCGGAAATAGGGCTCATCAGCGCATAAATCCAAAGGAAAACAGCCATCAGCCGGCCAAAGTTTTCGGCCGAAACGAGTTCCCCGATATCCATCATCATTGCCGGTTTCATGGTGGAGAGCATCTGCCGGTCCAGGTAATTGAGCAGCGCCACAAGCCAAAGCAGTAACACCACCAGCCAGGGGTAAAATTTTGTGTTCTTCATTGTAATAAATATTTGGGCGCCACCCTTCGGGTCGGGCTTTCCGCTCTTGTACCGTCCGCTACGCATTCGGCACGCCGCTTCAATCCCTGGCACACGCAGCGCAAGGGTCAAAGCATTGTTAGTATTTTTTATCAGTTATCAAAATAGAAAAAGAAACAGCCAGCATTGTCGAAAAATGGCCTATCAACCATCTCTCATAAAAACTACCAACTGCCGACTGCCAACTATTTACTCAGCTCCTCTATCGCTTTGCGGATTTTGACTTTATCTGCTTCGTCAAATTTTGTAAACGGCGTAGCCAGCACATCGCTGCAAATACCCAATACATTAAGACCGGCTTTTACACCTTTCAAATAACTTGAGCCAAACGCACCCACATTGTATATCGACGCACTAACCTGCATTACTTTGGCATGTAATTCACGTACCTTGTCTACGTTTTTATCGGCAGCCGCTTTGTACAGTTCCACATATAATTTAGGGAACATATTTGCACCTCCATTTACTCCACCATGAGCACCCATCATTACCGATTCTCCCATCATTTCTTCAGGGCCCACAAAAAGAGCAAAGTCCGGACGGTCACGGAATTCGTGCATCACCGACTGGAAATAGCCACCACTTGCCGAGCTATCTTTGAAGCCAATTACTTTCGGATTCTCAGCAATTTTGCGGATAGTGGCAGGTGCAAACGACGTTTTGGTATGCATAGGCATATTGTAAAGGAACAATGGCAATGGTAATTGCTCCAGTAATACATTGTAAAAATCGATAAGCTCAGGTTGAGCAGCCGCATAATAATAGGGTGGAGCCGAAACCACTGCATCAGCGCCATTTTCGGCAGCTACTTTTGCCAGTGCCACGCTGTCAGTTATCGATGTGTCTGATATACCCACCAGTAACGGAATACGGTTTTTAAGTATACGGGCCGATTCTTTAATCATCTCGCAGCGAAGACTGAAACCGAGGCTTTGTGACTCACCGGTTGTACCTAAAATAAAAATACCATGCACGCCCCCTGCTACAACGTGTTCAATCAAGCGTTCCAATCCGGCAATGTCCAGTGTGTTGTCGTCCAATAATGGAGTAACGATAGGTGGCACTATGCCACGTAATGTTGTTTTCATTTGTTTAATGTTAATTCGGAACATGCGTCAAATCGACCACTGTTCCGGTAATTATATTATTTCTATAAATTTATTTTTTCTGAATACGAATGTGCAGACTGTGTTCTTTGTTTTCAATGCTGTACTTTTTCAATACACCCGGGCCACAACTGCTGTTGCCGAGTCCCATTACAGCACAGTCAATGCTCAAAATGATTTCTGCACGCGGTTTCAGGTGGCAGTCGTGAGTCGCGTTCGCTAAATCGTTCGCCGTGAAATTCAAAGCCGAAACTGAAAATGGTTTTTCGATAGCCAGAATCTGTATTCCCTTGTTTCTGGCGTCTGTGAGCGATAATTTTGTTACTTCCTCTTTGTTTCCGGTATCCTGTGGGCGTGGGTAGTGAAACAACTGGCCGCTCACTTTTGCACTCCAGGCTCCGGTTAATACCGATGTTTTACGGTCGGGGTAACTTTCCTGCGGGCCACGTCCATGCCAGGCAAATTGCTGTAAATTTGCATCCAGTGCCAATGCTATTCCCAGTCGGGGCAGTGCAGGCAGCTCTTTTGAAGGAAAAAAGTGACATTGTATATCCATTTCACCCCGTTCATTTAGGGTGTATGTGTAAGTAGTTGTTATTTTTCCCTTTTTAAAAGTATGTGTTTGATAAACCATTAATGCAAAATCTCCGTTTTCGGATTTTATTGTTTTAACCGAATCGGTTTTGGTTTGGGGTGATTCCAGTCCGGCATCCTTCCAGTCTTTTGCCAGCCAGTTTCCAAACCCTTTATCGTTGTCGGTAGGAGCTCTGAATGCTTGCATTACGGGTTGTTTCTCAAATCCGTTTGCACTTTTGCACAGCATTTCGGTTTTGTTCAGTTTTAACGATACTAAATTACCCGATGTAGCATCCCATTCTGCCGAAAGTCCGTTTGCTGCGGTTAATATTTTATTGTCTGAAATATTGAATTTCACATTTCCTTTTGAGCTGATA
Organism: Paludibacter sp.; assembly: GCA_048859825.1. GTDB lineage: Bacteria > Bacteroidota > Bacteroidia > Bacteroidales > Paludibacteraceae > Paludibacter. The sequence goes on along the minus strand of JBLIZK010000104.1, from coordinate 1,824 downwards.
GACACGGCAGGAAGTTGCCCCTTTTGTAATGTGAATTGCTCATAAGCCACAACCCACCCATTTTTTGCCCAATGGCAATTATCTTTCAGCGTAAATTCAATAGATAACTGAACATCATTGTTCGCTTTGTATTTTATTTGCTTCAGGTCTGGCAAAGGCAATGTTGTTGTGTCGCCGGGAGCTACATCCGGAATTGCTATTGCCATCTTTTCGGTTGTTTTACCATCTACCGACACAGTATAAAAGCAATTGTATTGTCCAAGGCTGGTATGGTGATTCCGGTTAATGATGCTTAGTTTCTTGTTTTTAAGAAAAATACCTATTGGTTGATACACCTTTTTAACCTCCATATATTTAGGTGTTATCTCACGGTTGCTCATTACAATGCCATTGAAGCAAAAAGCTTTCAGGTTGGGGAAGTCGCCAAAATCACCGCCATACGATACCTGAATTTTACCATCAGGCAATTTTTTATAAATACCCTGGTCTACCCAATCCCATATGAAGCCTCCCAGCATTCGTTTGTGACTGTAAATCTCATCCCAGTATTCCTGAAAATTTCCCAATGCATTACCCATTGAATGTGCATATTCGCTGGTTAGTACGGGGCGGTTGTCGTTTGTACGTTCAGCAATGTCCAACAAGCGTTCCCAACGAGCATTTTCTGCACGCTCCATTTGGCTGTTTTCGGCTATGCCGGGGTTCAGGTATTCCTGTTGTACGCGTGGGTAAAACCGACTGATTACATCTACTGTGTAAGGGTCGGGGAGTCCGTTAATGCCTTGTGCTCCTTCGTAATGTACCGGTCGGGTTGGGTCAAAGTCCTTCAGCCAAGCCGATATTGCAGCAAAATTAGGTCCGTATCCGGCTTCGTTGCCCATGCTCCAGAAAATAACCGAAGGATGGTTTTTATCTCTTTCGGCCATACGAATGGCTCTATCCATAAATGCTTGAGCCCATTCCGGGTCGGCAGCCAGGGTGCCACGCAATCCATGCTCTTCAATATCGGCTTCGTCCATTACGTACATGCCTATTGAATCGCATAGTTCGTACCAGCGACTTACATTGGGATAATGCGCTGTACGCACCGCATTAATATTGGCCTGTTTCATTAGCACTAAATCCTGTAACATTCGCTTTTCGGTCATTACTTTGCCCAGTTCAGGGTCGTGCTCGTGTCGATTTACACCCCGTAAACGTGTTGGTAGCCCATTTATCAGTAATTGCCCGTCTTTAATTTCAATGGAACGAAAGCCGATTTTTTGTTGTACACGCTCAATTACTCTGCCTGTACTGTCCTCCAACATTAGATTAAGTGTGTATAAGTTAGGTGTTTCAGCAGTCCATTTTAAGGGATTTGAGATTTCCTTTTTGATGCGTCCGGTTTTGCGTGGACCACGTTGTGGATTCCATTCGTTCATTAAAGAAGCCTTTTTATCCGGATTTAAAATGCTGATGACATCTACAGTTTCGTTCATCAGGTTGGTAATCTGTGCCCTTACCTTGTATCCGGCGCCGGTTTCATTGCCAAAAACCGATAATTCAGGATCTATCTCAATGGTGGCGTTTTTGTATTGACTGTCGAGCAGAGTGCGTACTGTAAAATCTGTTATTCGAACATTGGGCGTGTGAAACAGGCTAATGCTTCGGTGTATACCACTCATGCGCCACATGTCCTGATCTTCCAGATAAGATCCATCGCTGTAACGATATACTTCCAGTGAAATTTGGTTTAGTCCGCTCTTCAGGTGTTTTGTTATGTTGAACTCACTGGTATTCATACTTCCCTGGCTATATCCTACAAACTCACCATTTATCCACACA
>JBLIZK010000103.1:0-7645 GCA_048859825.1 Paludibacter sp. | reverse complement strand
CAGTTGTTTCCCTACAAAGATGCAAGATTAACCCCTACTGAAAGAGCGAAAGATTTATTGTCGAGACTGACACTGGATGAAAAGGCATCGCTGATGCAAAATAATTCACCGGCTATTCCTCGTTTGGGAATCAAGGCTTATGAGTGGTGGAACGAAGCCCTGCATGGCGTAGGGCGTAGCGGTTTGGCCACTGTATTTCCTCAGGCAATAGGTATGGCTGCTTCGTTCAATGATCAGTTGCTTTATAAAGTATTTACTGCCGTGTCGGATGAAGCGCGGGCCAAATCCAATAAATACAGTGAGCAGGGTGGACTCAGACGCTATCAGGGACTTACATTCTGGACTCCCAATGTCAATATCTTCCGCGATCCGCGATGGGGAAGAGGTCAGGAAACTTATGGCGAAGATCCATATTTAACAAGTAAAATGGGTGTGGCAGTAGTCAAAGGTCTGCAAGGGCCGGATGATGCCGAATTCGATAAGTTACATGCCTGTGCCAAGCACTTTGCGGTACACTCAGGTCCCGAATGGAACCGACATTCTTACAACGCGGAGAATATCTCTCCACGCGATTTGTACGAAACGTATCTGCCTGCATTCAAGGATTTGGTGCAGAAGGCCGATGTAAAAGAAGTGATGTGTGCTTACAACCGTTTCGAAGGTGAACCTTGTTGCGGTAGCAACCGTTTGTTGACACAGATTTTGCGTAACGAATGGAATTATAAGGGACTGGTAGTGTCGGACTGTTGGGCGATTGCTGATTTCTATAATAAAAATGCACATGCCACCCAACCGGATGCCACTCATGCCGCTGCCAATGCCGTTATGAATGGAACTGACCTGGAATGTGGCTCTGATTTTGCCAAACTACCTGCCGCTGTTAAGCAAGGACTTATCGACGAGAAAAAAATAGATGAATCGGTGTTGCGACTGCTCCAGGCAAGGTTTGAGCTGGGCGAGATGAACGATAAACCTGTGTGGGAAATCCCTTATTCGGTGGTAAACAGTGTTGAACACCAGAATCTGGCACTTAGAATAGCCGAAGAAAGTTTGGTCTTGCTTCAGAATAAAAACAACACGCTACCTCTTCGTAAAGGTTTGAAGGTTGCATTGATAGGCCCTAACGCCAACGACTCGGTGATGCAATGGGGAAATTATAATGGCTTTCCCGGCAAAACAGTTACGCTGTTGGAAGGCATGCGACAGTATCTTGGTAATAACCTGATCTATGATATCGGATGCGACAGAACCTCCGAAACAACTATCAGCAGTCTTTTCAGCGAATGTAGTGTGGATGGTAAAAAAGGTTTTGAAGCCCAATACTGGAACGATCGCACTGCTGAAGGTGCTCCTGTTGTTACCGAAATGATTACCACACCATTCAATTTCTCTACTTTGGGAGCAACTGCTTTTGCTGCCGGAGTGAACATCAGAAATTTTGCAGCCCGATATAAAACGGTTTTCCGTCCTACGCAGAGTGGTGATGTGGCTTTTCAGTTTAAAACCAACGGACGCACCAGCCTCTCGGTGAATGGGGAAGCGGTGGTGAAAAACATATTTTCAGCCAATACTACCCGTGCTTACACCCTCAAGGCGGAAGCAGGCAAATCGTATGAAATAGAGATTACTTTTTCGCAGGGAAATGCGGATGCTAACCTTGCTTTCGATTTTGGCTCGTTGATTCCTGCCGATTTGATGGCGGCTGTGGCAAAGGTAAAAGATGCTGATGTGGTGGTTTTTGCCGGAGGAATAGCTCCCTCGCTCGAAGGGGAAGAAATGCGGGTGGAAATTCCCGGATTCAAGGGTGGCGACCGTACCGATATCGAGTTACCTGCCATACAACGCAAATTATTACAGGAGCTGAAAAAAGCAGGCAAACAGGTTGTTTTCGTGAACTTCTCAGGTTCTGCCATGGGTTTTGCTCCCGAAGTAGCCTCGTGCGATGCCATTTTGCAGGCCTGGTATCCCGGTCAAGCAGGCGGAACGGCAATAGCCAAAACCCTGTTTGGCGACTACAATCCATCGGGTAAATTGCCGGTTACTTTTTACAAAAACGTACAACAGTTGCCCGATTTTGAGGATTACAATATGAAAGGCCGTACCTATCGGTTTATGACCGGGAAACCTCTTTTCCCATTTGGTTACGGATTGTCTTACAGCTCCTTCAGTATAGGAAAGGCCAAACTTTCGAAAAAACAGATAAGTGCGAAGGGTTCGTTGAAAATGGTGGTGCCGGTTACAAACAAAGGAAAAACTCCCGGAACGGAAGTGGTACAGGTGTATATCAAAAAGCTGAACGATATTGACGGTCCGGTAAAAACCCTCAGAGCATTCAAACGGGTGGAAGTGGCTGCCGGAAAAACAGTGAACGCGGAAATTGTTCTGACTCCCGAATCGTTTGAATTTTATGACTGGACACAGCGCAAAATGATGACCGCCCCCGGCGATTACGAAGTGTATTGTGGAAACAGCTCTGATAACGACGCTTTAAAGGTGTACAGACTAACAATAAAGTAAAATCATAACTTTCCTCTCAAAGGAACGGAAGGATGACTCATTATTATTTGGGTCATCTTTTTTTTGTAAGTTTTAATTATATAAAACTGAGTCAGCAGTATTAATAATGATGTTTACTTGTTTTTATCTGAAAATGCAACTATTTTATCTAAAATAATATAGTCTGTTTTAGTCTTTTTAAATATGTTTGTTGTCTATTAAACTTAATACTGTGTTAAGTTCATTGTAGTATTGCCGAACTGATACGAGATTATTAGTTGTAATATTTCTACAATTTTATCTATTTGTATATTGTTAACTTGATACTTTAATGATTCGGGGCTTAAACCGCAAGAAGAGTACTTAATCATGAAGAAAAATCTAATTTAGATGTTTAAACAAGGAATTATTTTTGTTTTACTGGGTATTATTGTTGTACCTGCATCAAGTGTTTCATATCCAAAATCATTGGAATCAAATCTTAAACTTGCTGGTAAAAACTCAGCAGAGTTAGAAAAAGTTATCCGCCACTATTCTAACCATCGAGCGGATACATTGAAGAGAAAAGCCGCTATTTTTTTAATAGAAAACATGGATGTTCACGAATCCTATGTGAGTCAAACCTGGGATAACTTTCAAAGTGAACTTGATAGTTTATATACAAAAGAGGATAGGCCGTCGGAACTAATCAAAGGGTTTAATACCTTATATGAGAAATATAATCAGGGACTTCAGGATGTAGTATATGTTTCGGACTTAAAAACAATTTCATCTCAATTTCTTATTAAAAACATAGATGAGGCATTTCTGGCGTGGAAATCCCCTTTTGCCAAGCATTTGAATTTTCAGGACTTCTGCGAGTATATTCTTCCCTATCGGATAGCAACAGAACCGCTCGCTGATTGGAGGACTGAATTCAACAAGCAGTTTATTCCGGATATGTATTCGCGTATTAGGAAACAGAAAGATAGTATCTCTGCTAAAGATATTTGTAATGCATTAAAGACATATCCGTACGGGACTATCACTTTCTTCCAGTCTGATGTGCCTGATTATAATATTCACACGCTTTCTGTAATGAGACTTGGATCTTGTCGTTATTATTCTATTCAGGCTGCATTTGCGGGAAGAAGCTTGGGAATTCCTGTGGCTTTAGATAACACACCTCAATGGGCAACGCGTAGCTTTGGGCACGAATGGAATGCGTTCATATCACCCAATAATAAGCCAATGGCTTTTGGGATTGGAGATCAGGTTGAGTTAGGAAAGCATATTGAAAATGTTCCCGATAGAATTCCTCCCAAAATATACAGAGAAACATTTGCAAAACAGCCATCGAGCCTGTTCTTTATTAAGAATGAAGAAGAAATACCTCCTCAGTTTGACTCTCCTTGCTACCGGGATGTAACCAAAGATTATTATATTACAACTAATGTAGAAGTAAAGCCATTAGTAGCAGCACCTGCAAATAAAAAATTAGCATATTTGTCTGTCTTTGATAATAAAAACTGGATTCCAGTGGCCTGGAGTAAGAAAGAAAATGATAAATTCATATTTTCAGATGTAAACAGAGGAATTGTTTGCCTGCCTTCTTATTACCATCAAGGTGGAGTAATACCGGCGGCTTATCCTGTAGTATTACGTAAAGATGGATCTGTCACCATCTTAAAGCCCAATCTGAGCAAACGTGATACCATAACATTAAAGCGAAAATATCAGGACAGAATGCACTCTTGGTTAGGCTATGCCATGTTAGGAGGAAAATTTCAGGTGTCAAACGACTCCACTTTCAAGGATGCAGTGGACATTTACAACATAGCAGTAAAACCCGAGCAGTACTTTCAGACAGTATATCTGACAACTGCGGATCAATATAAATATTTCAGGTATTTATCGCCTAAAGGTTCTTATGGGGAAGTGTCCGAAATAGAAGTTTATGAGAAAGATACTAATATCAAGTTATCTGGCAAGGTGATTGGAAATAATAAAGCAGAATCGGATCGCCAGCACTATAAAGCATTTGATGGAGATATATTAACCCGATTCAAAAGTCAGGAAGCCGATGGAACATGGGTGGGACTTGCATTCGATACTCCCAAAGCGATTCATCGTATAAGCTATCTTCCGCGCAATGATGGTAATTGTATAGATAATAAACAACTTTACGAACTTTTTTACTGGGACTATAAGTGGGTATCATTAGGAAGGCAAACGGGATCTAACGAAACGTACCGGTTGATCTACAACAATGTACCTACAAATGCATTACTGCTCTTGCGCAATCTGACGAAGGGCACAGAGGAAAGGGTTTTTACTTACGAAAATGGAGAGCAGGTTTGGTGGTAATGAGATATTTGAGAATTAAGGATTTGAATTGTTTTATGAACAGACTTATTTAGCATAAAAGCAGGAAAAAGGGTGCGCTTATCTTTCAGTTTTAGCAGACCGGACAGATAGCAGCACACCCTTTACCTCACTAACCCATATAAAGAAGAAAGGAGGCGGCACAAAGATAGTAAATAAATAATGCAATTAATTTAGCCTGACAAGGTTTGGGGTAAGTTACGATGGGTATTGCCTGCGAAAGAGGTTTTTATACAATCAAAATAATAACGTATTTAAGAATAAACAATGAGAATATTTAAAACAAAAAAATAATGTTAGCAGTATTAGCTGCTGTGGCAATGATGGCTACTTTGCCTGTTTTGCATTCATGTAGTAATGATGATTTTCTAAGTACTTCACAAAATATTGGACTTGGAGTTCAGCGTATCTCAATTAATGATGTACCCAAAGGAATTGTACCTAGAGTTATAAATTCAATCGAAATGGAAAACATCAAAAACGAACAAAGTAAATTATTTGTTAAAAAAGAAAGAGTTTCACAAATTACCAAACTAGCTATAGGAAAGTATCAAGTTACTTACAATAACAGAAACAAGAATACACGTTTAAAGGCTCCTGGTGAATATGGCAGTAACACTAATGAAGGTTTTTGGTACGACATAGTTATTGAATGTAGTTGTCCGTATGTTAACTCACCAAATGTCATGTTGACAAGCAGAGTTACAAACTTTGTTGGAGCATATTATGATTGGAATCAACAACATGTCACCGCTAGATGGGGACAAGATGGTAGTAGGTGGTACTTGGAGTATGAGATTACTGCCACAGTTGATCAATATGTTTTCTTTGATGGCACATACTTTTTGAGTCGAAAAGAGGTTAATGTACAAGGACTTATATACTTCTAATAAAATGAACAAAATATTTTATATTATATCGATTTTATTCGGGATACTCTCGTGTAATCAATACTCGAAAAAGATATCACAATCTGACTTTGAATCATTATTGAAAAAAGATTCTATTGCAGATATTGCGGTTTCAAGCTCGCACGAAGCCAAAATTAAAGTTCGGGCCAGTGAAGGCTCCGAAAAGATATATATACTTGAGATTGAATCACCCGAAATTTTTACGGATTCATTGTTGAAAATCAGAAAAAGGTTATCAGTTCAGAGTATATATCCAAAATATGAAAGTGTAATTTACAGTTCTGCATCTTCCTCACATTTAATTGATGTTATTATAATCTTATCCGTTATTATTTTCTTACTGTTTTTATGGTCTGCTATCGATGTCCTTAAAAATCAATTTGCAAATAGTGTTGATAAATTAATTTGGCTAATTGTAGTTTTGATGCCACTATTTGGCCCGATTTTTTATTTGACAATTGGAAGAAAACAGAGACTGAAATAACATTTATTTTTTAGTGTAGAAGTAAGTAAGATAATGATCAAAATAATATGAATTCAAACAAAGTTTTAACAATATCAGCAATAGTTATTAGTCTTTTATTTGTAATTTTCTATCCATGGAAAGGCGATATGACACTTCGTTTTTCTACAGTACTTGTAGCGAATAAATAAAAGTGTAGTGAAAGTGTTTATTATTTTTTTGAAGATCAACCATAAATTTGTACTAAAATGAAGCATCGAATAAGAAACTATTTTCTTGTATTAAGTTTGTCCGTTTACGGACTCGGTTTTTCTCAAACCATTACACTGGAGCCCGGTTCATTTCCTTGGTATGACGACATTTTATCAAAGACCTACAATATCAACTGTAAACTTCCTGTCAACTTCACAGATATAAAAAGTAAATATATTGAGATATATAAAGATGATAATGATTGGAAGGCATCTTATGCTTATTTTCCGGTCATTCAGTCAAATGATAAAGAATGTGTTTTGATGTACAATATGTTACCCAGTTATGGTTTTTTGACAAAGAATTTAGTGATTGGTGAAATAGCAGGTACGCTTGGTTTGGATAGTTGTGTGCCCGCACAACGTGATACCATAAATCTTGAAAATCATGTCACAATCACAACGGGCAAATCTGTACATGATTCGTTTAATGCCGATTCCATTATCACTTATGAGATACCGCGCCGTACTGCCTATTTGAATAAATATAAATACTGCATCAGTATGATGATTGTTAAAAAAGAGAGGGCAACCATGATTTTGAAGTGGTTCTTTACTGAAAACGGACTTAAAAAGAAAGATAGATATTTCAACTTGTTGAATAATAGTATTAAGTATAAAAACGGCGAATGGAATTATCATAAAAAGCAAATTCCAAGTGCTTACGAATTAGCATTATCGCAAATGCTTCAAGTAGTGAAATTTAAAAAAGAATATATGGAAAGCAAATAGAAATTAGTAATTTCATCGTACTTTTCTATTACAATCTCACATTTGTTTGAAATAATATCAGGCTTACCACATTGAAGCTCCGAAAAGAATCCGGTTTTGATGTATTTTAATCAAACTCCGCACACAGGTCCGGTACCCAGTCTTGAATCGTTGAAAGTGCTGGACGATTACTTTAAATGGCGTCGTTCGCCCGAAGGACAAGCCTGGGCGAAGTAAAAGAATATTTCTACCCGTTTTTATAACTTTTGTATTTGAAAGTGGAAATAGAATAAATAAATAATCCGGAACTTTATTATCTCAATTTTAGAGATTAAGAGATGACGAAATAGTCGGAGAAGCATCCAGGATACATTAGAAAATACATACTATATCAATATTTTTAATACCATAAAAAAATGAAAACAAAACTTGTTTTATTAGTCGTTTTT
>JBLIZK010000102.1:0-5840 GCA_048859825.1 Paludibacter sp. | reverse complement strand
CGCTAAGTTTTAACTTTGGAATAACAAGTAAGGACATGAATGCAATAGTCATAAATGGAGCTTTTAGCGTCGATCCAAATGATTTTACCAGTGCATCGGCTTTCTTGTATTGTTCAGCAATTACCTCACCCGGTTCAGTGGACATGAGTCCGGCTACGGGCAAAGGGAGCAAACATGTTTCAAATTTATCGCAGGCCACAATTCCACCCTTACAGTCGATTAGCTGGTTAATGGCATTTATAATATCTTCGTCAGTAGTGCCTACAGCTACTATGTTGTGACTATCGTGCGAAACAGTTGAAGCCAAAGCGCCTCGCTTTAAACCAACGTTTTTAATAAACCCGACAGCAGGTTTCGAAGGATGGTAACGGTTGTAAACAACCAGTTTTAATATATCGTTATGAGTATCCGATATTACATTTCCATCCAGTATTTCGGGTAAATGTAAAGCGCTGTGAGTAAACAGCTGACCATCGTCAACGACAATTACCCTAAGTTTCTCACCAGTAACTTCCACGCGTATGTCATTCGTTGTGAGTTTATCGGCTCTGAAATTGTTGATGCTTTCGGTCAACGGAATGAAATCAGACAGTGCTTCGCCATTTTGAGCAACCCTTTTGCCATTTACATAAGTAGATAGAATCTGAAGTTCGGACAGGTTGTTTACTATTAGAAAATCAGCCGGGTCGCCGTGCTGCAATAAGCCTACAGGCAGATTGTAATGCTTTACCGGGTTAAACGATGCAACTCGGATAACATCCACCGGATTGTAACCGGCGGCAATTGCCCTTTTAACCAAAGTATTTATATGTCCGTGTTGTAATAAATCCTCCGGATGTTTATCATCCGAACAAAACATAATATTATCGGCATTGTTTTGTAATAATGGAAGCAAATCGTCGAAGTTTTTAGCTGCGCTACCTTCCCGGATTTGAACTTTCATTCCAAGCGCTATTTTTTCTTCGGCTTCAGCTATGGTCATACATTCATGGTCGGTACTAATGCCGGCTGAAGCATAGACTTTTAAGTCATCACCCATTAATTCGGGCGCATGTCCGTCAATGGGTTTATGGTTTTTGTATGCAGCATTTAATTTGGCATGCACTTCTACATCCTGTTCAACTACACCCGGATAGTTCATCATTTCTGCCAGAAAATAAATATCTTTTCGTTTAAGCAGATTTTCAATTGTGTGTGAGTCAATTACCGCACCCGCAGTGTCAAACGAAGTTGCCGGAACACACGAAGGAGCTCCGAAAAAGAATTTCATTGATGATAAACGGGCATTGTTTATCATGTAATCAATGCCATTTACACCACATACATTTGCTATTTCGTGCGGATCGCAAATACAGGCTACAGTGCCATGTATGCAACTATGCCGGGCAAATTCTGAAGGCACCATCATTGAACTTTCGATATGAATGTGAGCGTCGACAAAGCCCGGGATAATGTACACATCAGCATGAGTTGGATGGATTTTAATTTCGGTTATATGTCCGTTTTCGAAAAAGACTGTCCCTGTTTTTATGGTACGTCGCACCACATCGACTATATTCCCTGATACCGATGACTTCATATGATTCTCATTTTTTTGTTAGTAATTTTGTTGGGTACTTATGGAAATTTTTTGACGAATGCTGTTTTGGTCTCCTGATGAATTTAAATGCGGGAGCTCTGCTGTAAAGCTTCCTTTTACATGACTACTGTCTGATAAAACTAAGTCGCAGCTTATTGTATGTAATCCTGCAGCTATACTTACATGCATAGTACCGCGGGTTATGAATTTAAATGTTGAGTAGTTGCTGTTTTTTTCTTTATAATACAAATACGCACCGGTATTAATACTAAAATCATCTACTTTGAACTTTTCGCCGGGCAAAAAAGTGAATGCTTCTTCGCTTTTGGAGGCAATATAATCGCCTTCGGCAAGGTATGTAGTACCATCAGGGAGGAAAATATCTTCGATGTACAGGTACTGACCAACACCGGTTAATTGTCCTGATGAATTAACCATTAATTGGTCAGTCAATAGATTAAGTGATATTACTTCGTTGTAATTCCCGCGGTTTGCGAAGTATTTCCCAAAATAATCGGCATAGCCCTTAGTGTAAACCGGAGTTGACTCATAGCTATATTTAATATCATTATCGTCGTAATTACACGATGTTAGAAACACAACTAATATGGTTATTACTGAAAATCTCATATATCTTTATTTTGACCTTGAAACTGAAAAATGATATTACACAAAGATATATATATTCTGCTGGATTAAATTATACTAAAAACAAAAAACTTCCTGCATAACGATACAGGAAGTTTTTTTTATATTGTAATGGGTGTATTAAGCTTTTGGTTTAGCTTCTTTAACAACCATTGTACGACCATCAAATTCAGCACCGTTCAATTCTTCAATAGCTTTGGTTGCAGCACTGTCGTCGGCCATTTCAACAAATGCGAATCCTCTTGATTTTCCGGTTTCACGGTCTTTCACAATACGGCAAGAATCAACTTTACCATATTCTTCCATAACACCCTGTAAATCATTCTCGCGTACTTTGTAACTTAAGTTACCAATGTAAATGTTCATAAAAAATAAAAAAATGGATTAATAATGTTTTTTCAAGTACTACATAAACAGACGGGTCAAAAAGTGTTAATTTCCGGAAAAATTGGGACATAAACATTATTATACTCGAAAGCAATACAGTAGCTTAACTCTGCAAAGAAAAGCATTTATTTTGATTATGCAAAATTTTTTGAAAATAAATTGAATGTTTACTAAATAATCTGTGTTTTTATGTGCTTAATTGTCTTTTTTATGAAATTAAATTATCTGAAATTATTTCAAATCAATAGTATGTCTGTTTTGTACTGAATATTTATGTAAATATAGTTTTTGTAAATATTGCTGTTCGGTTTGACCGGGTGTAGCAATCATTTCGGCCTTGTGTAAGCAGTTTAATGTATATAAATCCATAATTGTTGAGTATCCCGAACGGCAAATAATTTTATTACAACTTAACAAATAGCCTGCTAAATCAACATCATTTAAACTGTTTTTTACATGAATATTCTCTGTATGATTTAACGTATTTTCACTTCCGGGTAATCCCCGTAGTAAAAGTACTTTGCCCGAATAATTGCTGAAACGCCTCAATAATTGTGTTTCGAAGAGTGTACGTTGAGGCTCAGGTCCCGATACAATACATACTGCATCAAACACATTTACCGATGGGCTGGCTTTAAGAAAACTAAAACGCGATAATGGACCAATATAAACAGTATTGGGTAAAAGTGGTTTTCCATGGCTTAACTCACCCGATAAATTGTTGGTTCCTGAAAAGTCCGGAATCCGGCATTCGGCATATTGTTTAATAATTTGTCTGTGTAGCCACCACGCTATTGGTTCCAAAAACTTTATGCCATCCGGCATTTTTATCTGAAGCTGATGGGTAATATAAACGCTTTTTATGGTAGAATGCCACATCCCAAACCTATTGTCGGACAGGATTAAATCATAGGATTCGGCATTTACATGTTTTTTTAGCCAAGAGTGTTCCTGAAATATACTTTTAACTATACCCGGTAACTGAAACAGTAGTTTCGCTACCTGCGAAGTCCCTTTGGAATAACGAATGGAGTAGGAGGGAGCATGCCAAAACCGGAGTTGAGGATAGCGTTCCTGTAATAGTTTCAATGCAATTCCGTCGGTTGCAATATGAACAATATGCCCCTGCTGAATGTATTGGTCAATTAGTGGTATGCAACGTGTGGCATGTCCTAATCCCCAGTTCAGTGGACAAATCAGTACTTTCATCCGGCTACCGAAACTTCAAAACCTGCTTCCCGGGCGGCGTTTGCAATGATATTCAGTTCGTCAACCGTCACTTTTTCTAGTGTCGATACAGGTGTGTCTCTATCCAGCGAATAAATCATAATTTGCTTTGGACTAATTTGCTTCATGGCATTTAACCATGCACTAACTTCTGTTTCAGTGGTATTGTCGATTTGTTTGCCGTCAATAGAGCCGCGTAAAAACATTGTTTGTATAATTAACCTGCCCTCAAATTTCTTTAATTCATCAATCAGCCATTTCACTGTGATTTTTTTCGACTGTGGTTGATCAATCAGCCACATAGTGTCGTTAATGGCTGAGTCGAATTTAAGAATGTTGTTATCAACTTTTGAAAGCGCTTTAAAAACCAGAGGTTTGTGAATACGGGTGGAATTGGACAACACACTTACCTTTGCCGATGGACAGAATTGATTCCGAAGCTCAATGGTATCGTCAATTATTGCGTCGAATTGCGGATGCAATGTTGGCTCGCCATTGCCGGCAAATGTTATTACATCGGGCATTTGTCCTTCGGCTTGCATTTGCTGTAGTTTAGTTCCTAAAATTGTTTTCACTTCGTCGCGAAGCGGAAAACGAAACTCGTTGAGGTTGGTATTAAAGCCACACTCGCAATATATGCAATTAAACGAGCAAATTTTAGCATCAACAGGCAACAGGTTTACGCCTAGCGACAAGCCCAACCTGCGGCTTTTAATTGGCCCGAAAATGACCTGGTCGAATAAATTCTGCATGTTAAATTACTTTTTTAATGGTCGTTTTTTAATCATTCCTCCTTTGGCATCTTTAATACTGTGCATAATAATAAACGCACTTTTATCTATTTTTTCGACTTCTGTTTCCAGTTTCGAAAGCTCAAGCCTTGTAAGCAGGGTATAAACAATATTGGTGCGGGTGAGTGTTTCGCCACGTTTAGCAAAGCCTTTTTTTCCGAGGTAAATGGTGCAACCACGTCCCAGTTTTTCAATAATTGCCAGGCGAATTTCTTCACTTTGTTCCGATATAATCGTAACTCCCACATATTCTTCAAGACCTGTTACTATAAAATCAACCGTTTTAGAAGCCGACATATAGGTTAGCATGGCATACATAGCTGTTTCGATGGAAAAAACGTAAGCGGCAGTAGAGAAAATCAGGATATTCAGCACCATGATTACATCGCCTATGGTTACCGGCAGTTTTCGGCTCAGATAAATGGCCAGCACTTCAGTACCATCAATTACCGAACCTCCTCTTATAGCCAAACCAATACCTGCTCCCAGAAAAAATCCACCAAAAACGGCTATCAAGAGCTTATCGTGCGTAACCGAAAATGGAGGAATAAAGTGTACGGTGATGGCAAGTGCAATTACAGCTACGATACTTTTTATGGCAAACTGATGACTTACAGCTTTAAATGCCAATAAAAGAAATGGCAAATTGATTACTATGAGTAATATTGGGAACGGAATATTTGTGATGGCATTTGTTATCAACGATATGCCTGTAACTCCACCATCAATAAACCCGTTGGGTAGTAGAAAGCCTTTTAAACCGAGCGCAGCACTCACAATACCCGCTATAATAAGTACAATTTCTTTGGACAAATGGCGAATGTCTATGTCGATTTTACGGCGTTCAATTACAAATTGTTTGTTTGCAACTTCCCTTTTGAGGCGTTGTTTTACAATTTCATTTAAAATGCCCTGATATATCTTCTTCATTTTCAGATTTTAATAATTATACGCTCACCCAATGTTTTAGATAATTCTCTTTTGGCGCCTTCGAGTTCGGCCATCTCACGCATAATTTCCGATGCACGTTCGTAGTTTCGTGCATCGGAGGCTGCTTTCAGCTCCAGTAATTTCTGGCGTATTATGTCAATTATCAAACTATTTTTAAATTCGAAAACCACGCGTGGCACAAGATCTATCAGCCGGTCAATATCCGACTCTACTTTTTTAATCTTTGAGTGAAGTTTGCTCAACGTGTATTTTTCAGT
>JBLIZK010000101.1:0-5748 GCA_048859825.1 Paludibacter sp. | reverse complement strand
TTTTTGAGTACCTATTATGTTGGCTTTATTAAAGTATGAAAAAGCAAACTCTGGATGCATCTCAATGACCTTGTCCAAATCGCGAATTATCATCTCTACATCATACTTATATTTTTCGTCGAGCGATTTTCGTTTATTGATTTCACCTTTACTATTAAATGTACTTGTCTGCTCTTCAGCAGCAATACTTCGGTTGTATTCAATAAGTTTATACCGAATATTTGCCCGCGAAAAATAGGCCAATGCAAAACCCGGTTGAATTGCCAAACATCGGTTTAAATCATCAATAGCACTATTAAAATCCTGAACCATGGCAAATTCAAGTGAACGACTGAAGTATAAACCGGCATTTTGTTCACTATAATGAATTTTTCCCGTTAAAGTATTAATATTCTCGAAATGCATATTAACAAGTTCAGATGTCAGGGGCATTTCAATATTCGTAATTTTTAATGGTGATGATAATTTTTTGAGCTTGTTGAAATCCTCAATTAATGCAACATACAGGTTTGTTCGTCTGTAGTCGTCAGGTTTCATGTAATACGTTAAAACAAAATTTTTCTCATTTACAATATCAGTATATTTGTTTTGTATATTACCTCTTTGTGAGTTGCCATATTTTGTTTCCGACTGATTATCATCAATATTTTGTGTTACAAAACGGTTAAACAGTTCTGTCTTCTTGGCAACAGATGTTTTTTCGGTTCGTTTATCAATTTTATTGTCAGTTACTAACTGATCTTTTTTGCGTTTTTGTATTTCTTCCTTATTCTGGTCAAGGTTGTAAGCCATCTGACGATATCTGAATGACTCTTTGATATCTTTAAGTCCATCGTAAGCTTCGGCTATTCCCCAATATGCCGGCAGAAAATACGGATGTCGTTTTATGAGTAAAGAAAAATCCTGTATAGCTTTTTTGTGCATCTTCAATGAATTATAGATCAATGCTTTTCTGTAAATAGCCTCCGATTGTGTTGAGTCATCGGCTACAACTTTTTCAAGATCCGATAAGGCATTGTTATTATCACCCAAATTTGCTCTAAGCAATCCTCTGTTGTAGTAGGCAAGTGTGTTTTTTTTGTCTAAATCAATGGCTTTTGTATAATCGGTTAGGGCTTCGCGGTAATTTTTGCGTTGAACATTGATAATACCCCTGTTCATATAATCGCCTGAGTATTCTGATTTAAGTTTAATTGCCTTTGAATAAGACGTGTATGCTTTTTCTAAATTATTCCGTTGCAACTGTAATAGTCCCATGGCGCTCCATGCACTGGCATTTGTACTGTCGGTACGTAGGTTTTCTTCAAAGGCTTTTTCAGCTTCTACTGTATCTTTCATCATAAGCAAAACAACTCCTTTTTCGTAATGTAGTTGCTTTTTTTGTGATACTTGTTTGTTAAAGGTATTCAGATCGTTGAGTGCTTCGGAATATTTCTCCATTTGCACATAAGTATCCATTCTGTTTAACAGCAGATTTGTACTATTCGGACTAAAATCGTAGGCCGATGTAAAATCTTTTATTGCTTCCGCATAATTTTTGGTACGTCTTCGCGCAAATCCCCTTATATAATAGGCTTCGGGCAAAAACGGGTTACGTTCAAGTGCCGCTGTGGCATCCAATTCGGCACCATTATCGTCGCCTAACTGAATTTTTGCCATGGCCCGATACATATATGGTTCGGCCAGATAGGGCTTGATTTTTATTACCTGATTAAAATACTGTATGGATAACACGTAGTCTTCAAAATACAATGCATTCCTTCCGATTGTAAGAATACGGTCGGTATTTAATTGACCAAAGCTATAGAGTGTAAGAAATAAGAGTGTTGTTACTATGAGTTTTTTCTTCATTATCAGAATTAAAAAATAATAATGCAGCGAATGTACAAAAAAAGACCGGTTTTAAACTTGGAAGTTTAAAACCGGCCTGTGATATTAACATGTTTTTAGTCGAACATATTTTCTTCGCAACCTTGATTAACATTAAATGTCTCCGGAATATCAAAAACCTCGCTTTGCGAATACTCCAGCGATGCATCATTGTAAATCTTTTTCATGTACAATGCCCATATAGGCAGTGCCATGCTGGCTCCTTGTCCTTCCGAAATATTATCGAAGTGAATACCGCGGTCTTCACCACCAACCCATACACCCGAAACCAGTGATGGGGTATATCCCATAAACCATCCATCGGAATTGTTTTGTGTTGTACCGGTTTTACCAGCCATTTGCATGCGTAGTCCATATCGACTGCGAATACGTCCCCCCGTACCTCCATCAACTACGGCACGCATCATATAAATCATTTTATAAGATGTTGATTCGCTGAAAATTTCGTACATCTTTGGTGTAAACGATGCTATAACGTTTCCGTTACTATCTTCAATACGTGTTACATACACAGGGTCTACCCTGATACCTTTGTTCGGGAAAGCTGTATATGCATCAACCATTTCGGCAACCGAAATATCGGCAATACCCAAACATAACGAAGGAACCGGATCCAATTGTCCGCGAATACCAAACGAGCGCATAAGCTTTACCATGGCTTCGGGGGTAAACATACTCATTAGATAGGCTGATATCCAGTTGTTTGAATTGGCAAGTCCCCATTTCAAACTAACAGACTGCCCAACACGTGATTTGGAAGAATTCCGGGGTGTCCATGGGCCCGAAGGTGTGTGTATTGTGGTAGGTTGATTGATTACCTGATCGCAGGGCCACATTCCTTCTTCCATGGCCAATGTATATAAATAGGGCTTAATTGTTGAACCAACCTGACGTTTTCCAAGTGTAGTCATATCGTACTGAAAATGAGTAAAATCAGGTCCACCCACATAGGCTTTTACGTGTCCGGTTTTAGGTTCCATCGACATAAATCCACAACGAAGAAAATGCTTGTTGTATTTAATAGAATCGTAAGGCGTCATTATGGTATCAAGCGGACCGTTGTACGAAAATACCTGCAGATCAACAGGTACCCGAAAAGCTTTGTTGATATCCTCTGTGGTATATCCCTGTTCTTTCATGCGCAGGTAACGTTCCGATTGTTTCATGGCATTTTTCATGATGTCGTCGGCTTGTTCTTGCTTTAGTTGACGCGAAAACGGCGCATATGAACGACCCTTTTTTTCTTTGGAAAATGTTTTTTGAAGCCCTTCTAAATGCTCTCTAACTGACTCTTCGGCATATTTCTGCATACGCGCATCTATAGTGGTGTAAATTTTTAAACCATCTACATAAATATTGTAAGGCGTACCATCTGCTTTTTTATTTTTATTGCAAAATCCGTACAAAGGATTATTTTCCCATTGCCAAAGGTCTTCTTTGAATTTCTCTTCCTGCCAACTGGCATAATCGCTGCGCGAAGGTTCTTTTGCCATCAATACTCTTCTCAGATATTCTCTGAAATAAGGCGCTAAGCCGGCTTTGTGATCTGCTTTTTGGTAATCCAGTTCGAGGGGTAATACTTTTAGTGAATCATATTGAGCATCAGTAATGTAATCGGCTTTACGCATTTGATTTAATACCACATTTCTGCGTTCACGTGTACGTTCGTTGTGGCGTACAGGATTAAAATATGATGGATTTTTACACATTCCAATCAATGTAGCTGCTTCTTCAATTTTTAATTTGTCGGGAGTTTTATTAAAGTACACCTGAGCTGCCGATTTAATACCAACTGCATTGTTTAAAAAACTGAACTGATTGAGATAGAGCGTAATAATCTCTTCCTTTGTATATAATCGTTCTAATTGCACTGAAATAACCCATTCTATCGGCTTTTGAAAGGCACGTTGAACTACATTTTGTGCTTCGTCGGAAAAAAGCTGTTTGGCCAGCTGCTGCGTTATTGTACTGCCACCTCCGGCGCTTTTTCGTTGCAATATACCACGTAAAATCAATGAGCGGGTCAATGCAATGCCATCAATCCCGGAATGTTCGTAATAACGTACATCTTCTGTAGCTACCAGAGCATGTACCACATGTTCCGAAATATCTTTATAATTCACTTTTACCCGGTTTTCGGTACTGCGCGAATACCGTCCAAGTAGCTGCATATCTGATGAATATATTTCAGTGGCATACTTGTTTATCGGATTTTGTAATTCGTCAATATCCGGTAAGTATCCTATCCACCCGAAAGTGATGAATACAAACATTAATACCAATGATAAAAGTCCGGTTCCGAAAAGAATCCAAAACCATTTACGAAATTTAAGTCTAAAATTACTGTTCTGCGCTTTTTCTGCCATTTTAATTCAAAATGTGAAATACGATTGATGTTAGTTGAATAGGAGATGCAAAAGTACAATTTTTTTCGCAAGTAAAACTTATTGCAAATGATAATACCAAACTTGTGTGCTGCTTTGCAAAAATCTGAAAATTGCGTTTTTATACGATAATAAAATCTTCGATAATTGTATTTGAAATAAGGATACCTTCCGAAGTTAATTTTACACTTGAATTTTCAATACTTAAGTAGTTATTATTCTTATATTTAGACAATATGTTTTCAAAATAATTCAGCTGCAATTTATTGAAATTATTACTGATAAAATCACGGTTAATTCCATCCGAAGTACGTAATCCCACCATAATATATTCGTTATAACGGTCGTTATCGGTGAGGGTTTCCAATTCGTAAAACACTTCGTTTTTGTTGATTTTTTCGGTATATTCCTTTATCGAAGCTACGTTCCACTGACGTACTTTTCCATTGAACGAATGCGCCGATGGACCTAAGCCAATGTAGGGAATTGCCTTCCAGTATGCGCTATTGTGGCGCGACTGAAACCCAGGTAAAGCATAGTTTGATATTTCATAAGCATTGTAACCGGCATTTTGTAACAAATTGAATGTCATTAGGTGCATTTCAATCATGCTGTCGTCGTTCACTTTTGTTATTTTATTTTTAACCGCAAAATGCTGTAGTGGCGTACCTTCTTCGTAGGTTAAGCCATATACCGAAATATGTTCAGGTTTTAGTGAAATGGCTTTGAGCAGCTGAGTATTCCAGTTTTGAATGCTCTGTCCGGGTAATCCGTAAATTAAATCGACACTAATATTGTTAAATCCGGCGTTTCGTGCATTCTGAAAAGCTTTGACAGCTCCATCACCCGTATGTCTGCGATTTATCGACTTAAGTTGAACATCATCAAATGTTTGAATGCCCATACTTATACGATTAAATGGCAGTTGACTAATTGAATCAAAGAAAACAGCAGTTAAATCCTCCGGATTTGCTTCGAAAGTAATTTCGGCAGTTTTACTCACCTTATAAACCGATGAAATTTTATCCAATATCAGTGCGAATTGTTCTGCTGTAAGCAAACTTGGTGTGCCTCCACCAAAATAAATTGTTTCGATATCTAATGTTGGTAAAAAATCAGATCGCACATCCAGCTCACTCACAATGGCGTTGACAACATCGTTGGTTTTTGAAGGTGCCACACGCGTATAAAAGTCGCAATACGAGCATCGTTGTTTACAAAACGGAATGTGAATATATATGCCTGCCATCCGTTGTTATCATAAAATTGAATTGTTATTCATCCGTTTTTTGCAGTCGTGTTATTATGGATTGAATATCGAGTGTTGAAACATCATTTTGTGTTGTATCTACCACAATGTCAGCATATTTTAATATATCGTCAGTTGAAGTCTGATGCTGAATTCGTGCCAGAACCTGATTGCGATTAATGCCATCCCGCGTCATTACCCGTTCTATTCGCGTCTCAATATCAG
>JBLIZK010000100.1:0-5461 GCA_048859825.1 Paludibacter sp. | reverse complement strand
ACCAAACCAATGCCTCAATTAGTGATTTTTGATAGTCTTCCGGTTGGAAATTATATAATGAAAGCTCATTTTGTAAGCTATAGTTTCCAGGGTGTAAACCAATTTGTAGACACTTATCACGACGGGAACACAGATTGGAATAAAGTAGTTCCGCTTACATTGAAACATGCCGACGAGCCTATGATAAATATCCTGATGGCTCAAAAAACATCATTCGATTTTAATGGTACAGGCGTAATTTCCGGTAAAGTAAACGTAACCGGCGCTAATAAACCTAACAGTGTTCGTAGAAAAGTAAAATCGGCAACATTAGACGATTGCAATACAAGGGTTTTACTTTTCGACAGCAACAACCAGTTAATTGCTACTACTTGTCCCGATGCATCCGGAAATTACAGCTTTAGCGGCTTACCTCAGGGGAATTATACCGTAAAAGTGGAACGTACCGGATTTGAAATGCAAAGTGTATTCAGCACATCACTACCGGATGGTGGAAGTGTAAGCAATGCTGACTTTACAATTAATGAGTCGACACAAACTATTCAGCAGGGTAATACCTCCGGAATTAATAATGTTGGTTTGCAATTGTTTGATTTTGCCATGTACCCAACACCTATGCAAGGCAAAGGTTTTATTTATCTCAAATCAAACAGTAACGAAGCTACAACTATCTGCGTCAGCGACCTAACAGGTAGAATACTAATTAACAACCAGGTTCAACTTAAGGCAGGCGAAAACAAATTTGAATTGGATGTAACCGGCTTACACGGTTTGTATTTGGTAAAAGTTCAAACTCAAAACAAAATAGCTGTGAAACAACTGATAGTTAAATAAATGACCATTTAAAATAAAAATTAAAACGGACAGATGATGCATTACAAATCATCTGTCCGTTTTGTTTTCAGGAAAATCAGTTGTAGTCTATCTAAAAAACGCTGAGAATGTGCTGTTTTTTTCTTATTTTTGCATGGCAAAACAGACATACAAATGCAAACAAATAAACTTCCCGACCACGTAGTATATTCACCTCAGGTTATCGAATTTGTAACGGTTGTAGCCGAAACATGCTTATTATTGGAACAAGCTTCAAACCTTGAACGGACTGAGTTTATACAACGTTCGGTAAAATTGCTACCTCTGCTTTATCAGAAAGCAATTGCACTACAAATACCGGAAGCCATTTTTGAAGATGGAGCTGAACGCTTTGTATCCGAAGAAGATTATTTGTATGTAAAAGAGCAGGTTGAATTGATTTTAGGCGCTGACGACTCTTATCTGGAAGTTTTTCATCCGGATATGGCCATAAGCGACACTCCTATTGCAGCCTTTATTTCTGAAGATTTAGCGGATGTATATCAGGAAATTAAAGACTTTGCTGCCAACTATCAAACCATGGATACCGATGTGATGAACGATGCTTTGGTGGTTTGCCTGGAGGCATTCGGACAACATTGGGGACAAAAAAACCTGAATGCATTAAAGGCCTTGCATTCCATCAGGTATAGCGAAAGATTTGAGCCCGATGAAGAGGATGTAGACAGAACAAAAACAAAAATTGACAGGAATTCGTTCCTGAGTTTTTTACACGATGACGAAGAAGATGACAATCAGCAACAAATGTTCTAATTAAAAACAAATAATCAGGGTTTTCGCATGTTTAGATCCAAAATAAGCAAAGAAGAGCTAAATCAGCTTCCGGTAGTATCGTTTGATGGTGAGATTATACTAATTGACGATGTAACCCAAATTCCGGCAGCTGTAGCCGACTTACGTCAAAGTAACTTTTTAGGACTTGACACCGAAACCCGACCCTCGTTTACCCGTGGCGTGCGTCACAAAATATCGCTGTTACAAATTTCAAACCTTGAACGATGTTATCTGTTCAGACTAAATAAAACCGGCTTTACCCAGGAACTGGCCATGCTGCTTTCCGACGAAAAAATATTGAAAATAGGCCTCGCATTACGCGACGACTTTGCCGGCTTACAAAAACTACACAAGTTTAAACCCGCAAATCATGTTGATATTCAGGCAATCGCTAAGGAATACGGCATCCTTGAACTGGGTTTACAAAAAATATTTGCAATTATTTTTAATCGTAAAATATCAAAGTCGCAGCAGCTCACAAACTGGGAGAGCCCCGAGCTAACCGGCATGCAGCAACTCTATGCAGCAACCGACGCATGGGCCTCTTTAATAATTTATATGCAACTAACGTATGAGGAAAAATTACCCAGGAAAACCCTCGAAAAATTACTTGCCGACGCCTATGCCGAACAGGTTGCACAACAGCAAGCAGCACTTCTTCGTCATCAGCAACAGAATGGAGAAATAAGTGAGTAGGTATCTTACTCAAATTTGTTTTCTATTCCGGTTTTACATTTCCGTCTTCTAATTTCTAACTTCTAATTTCTAACTTTATACATGACCACTGTAATATTAAAACCAAAAAAAGAAGAAAGTTTACTCCGATTTCACCCCTGGGTATTCTCAGGCGCCATACAACGTTTTGAAGGAAAACCTGCAGAAGGAGATTTAGTAAGGGTGGTAGATAATAACCTGAATTTTCTTGCTATCGGTCATTTTCAAATTGGAAGTATAGCCGTACGAGTAATCAGCTTTATCGATCTGGATATAAATAGCAGTTTTTGGGCTGATAAAATTCGAAAAGCCTACGAAGTACGTGCAGGATTAGGATTGATATCGGAACAAAACAATACCTATCGCTTAATTCATGGCGAAGGTGATACTATTCCCGGACTTATTGTAGATGTGTATGACAACACTGCTGTAATGCAGGCACACTCCATCGGTATACATCAAATACGAATGGAACTGGCAGAGGCAATTGTAAACAACGTACCCGATATAAAAAACGTTTTTTACAAATCGGAAACCACATTGCCATTTAAAGCAGCTGTAAACCCCGAGGATGGTTATTTAATTGGTACTGACGCACAAAAATACGTAGGCGTTGAAAATGGACTAAAGTTCAGCGTTGATTGGCTTCGCGGACAGAAAACCGGTTTTTTTGTGGATCAACGTGAAAACAGAGCCTTACTTGAACGGTATTCCGCCGGCAAATCGGTACTCAATATGTTCTGCTACACCGGTGGATTCTCGGTGTATGCTATGCGGGGTGGTGCTACATTGGTGCATTCTGTTGATAGCTCTGCAAAAGCGATTGAACTTACAAATAAGAATATTGAACTGAATTTCGGAAACGATGACCGACACTGTTCGTTTGCCGAAGACGCATTTAAACACATGAATGCCAACGACCAACAGTACGATGTAATAATTCTGGATCCACCGGCATTTGCCAAACACCGCGATGCATTGCGCAATGCGTTAAAGGGGTATAAACGATTGAATCAAAAGGGATTCGAGAAAATTAAACCCGGTGGAATATTATTTACTTTCTCCTGTTCGCAGGTAGTAAGCAAGGAACAATTCAGATTAGCCGTATTCAGTGCTGCAGCCGAAACAGGTAGAAATGTGCGTATTTTGCACCAATTATCGCAGCCGGCCGATCATCCTATCAATATATATCATCCTGAAGGAGAGTATTTGAAGGGACTTGTACTCTGGGTTGAATAACAACAAATGCTTTCAACCAAACAAACAATACAACAACATCCATGATAACAAAAAACTGGAAAGAGATTGACACCATAAAACTACTTCGGTATCTCCTGAAGTGGTTTGTCTTCACTATTCCGGTTGCATTTACGGCTGGGTCGCTTGTTGCGCTGTTTTTATGGTTACTTGATAAAGCTACTGTACTGCGCTGGCAACAACAATGGCTTGTCTATTTGCTACCATTTGCCGGGGTAGTAATTGTGTTTCTGTATAAAAAATTCGGTAAAAATTCCGATGCCGGCAACAACCTGATAATGGACGAAATACATAAACCCGGAGGTGGTATTCCATTTCGGATGTCGTATTTTGTATTGTTTGGCACTGTGGCAACTCATTTGTTTGGAGGCTCAGCCGGACGTGAAGGTACGGCCGTACAAATTGGAGGCTCGATAGCCCATTTTTTCGGCAAAAAAATGAAACTAAAAGGCGACGATTTACGAATTTTATTGATGACCGGTATTGCTGCCGGATTTGGTGCCGTTTTTGGTACACCTGTAGCAGGTGCTGTTTTTGCATTAGAAGTTATTGCCATAGGCCGAATGAAATACGATGCTCTCCTACCCGTATTACTGGCATCGGTTATGGCCGATATGGTATGCAGAGCCTACGGCATAGGTCATACTCATTACAGTATTTCCTTTCATTCAGTGAATGGTATTGATTTTCGGTTATTAGCATGGACAATTCCCGCTGCAATTGCTTTTGGGCTTGCAAGCCGATTATTTTCGGAATCATCGCATTATTTAAAGAAAGTATTACAAACGCACATTAAGTATCCTTTGTTAATACCTTTCATCGGTGGAGTAATCTTAATAGCTTTATTGTATATAATTGGCACAGACGATTATTTGGGTTTGGGAGTAACTACAGCCGATGGAACTGGCGTTAGTATTGTGAATGCATTTAAAGCGGGAGGTGCTGAACCATTTAGCTGGCTCTGGAAAATTGCGTTTACGGTAATTACACTTAGTACCGGATTTAAAGGAGGTGAAGTAACACCCTTGTTTTTTATTGGAGCTACTTTGGGTAATAGTTTTGCAATGCTTACCGGTTCGCCCGTCGATTTGTTTGCTGCAATGGGATTTATAGCTGTTTTTGCCGGCGCCACCAACACCCCATTGGCCTGCACTCTTATGGGAGTTGAATTATTCGGAGGTGAACATGTGTTGTATTTCGCATTGGCTACATTTATAGCTTATTACTTTAGCGGCCATACAGGCATATATGGTTCACAAAGATTACATACCGGTAAGGCTGGTCTATCCAAATTCGGGAATACAGAACTTTCAGTGAAACAGTTGTTCGAACAGCGGTCGAAAAAATAAGATTTATTTCACTGATATAAAAAAACCGAAATACAGAAGTACTCCGGTTTTCTTTTATATATGACAGATTACTATTTACCAAAACGAGCCAATGCTTTCTTTTTTGCCTCGTCGTAACGCAGCATCATATCGTCAATTACTTCTTTTACAGTATTGATGCGATTCGATAAATATGCATTGCTACCTGCAAAAGCATATCCTTTGTCCATACGCCCTTTGTATGCATTGTACAACGAAACCACTATACAGTAGGGAGCTACTTTATAATCGCAGGTATGTAAACAATTGTACGGACAGGTTTTAGGACGGGTTAAACCAGCTTTCACTCTTTCCAGAAACGTGCCATTTAATGCGCGACCCGGCATACCCACCGGACTTTGAATAATCTCAACGTTGTCGTTTTCAGCATTTACGTATGAGTTTTTGAATTTCACATCCGCGTCGCACTCTTCGGTAGTCACAAACCTACTGGCAACCTGTACGCCTTTGGCGCC
>JBLIZK010000099.1:0-4157 GCA_048859825.1 Paludibacter sp. | reverse complement strand
CTTGTATTCTGGCACAAAGATACTACATTTTATGGCTGATTACAAATCCATAAATCTAA
This sequence comes from Paludibacter sp., assembly GCA_048859825.1. Lineage (GTDB taxonomy): Bacteria > Bacteroidota > Bacteroidia > Bacteroidales > Paludibacteraceae > Paludibacter. The sequence goes on along the minus strand of JBLIZK010000099.1, from coordinate 4,098 downwards.
AAATCTCAAAAATGACTTTCAACTGAACTTTATATAGCCATTGATATATACTCATTTACCCAACGACGTTTTACTACCTGTGAGCTTAACACATCATCCAGCACGTTTAATGCATGATTGAGCATTTCGTGAGTATGTGTAGCCATCAAACTCATGCGTATACGAGTTTGTTTACGTGCCACAGCCGGATAAAGAATCGGGTTGGCGTAAATGTTTTTCTCCAGTAACAAACGTCCAATCTCCATCGATTTTCTTTCGTCGCGTATCATGACCGGAAAAATAGCAGAATTTGAGTTGAGATAGTCCACACCTATTGTTTCTAGCCCCGATTTAAAATATTGAATATTATCCCTGAGTTGCTTATGCCAGTGCGTTTCTTCTTTCAGTATATGCAATGCTTCAAGCACTGTAGCAACAGATTGCGGAGTAGCTGCTGCCGAAAATATATTTGAATCAGACATATATTTAAGATAGGTGATAATTTCGGCCTTTCCGGCAACAAAACCACCTACCGACCCAAATGATTTACTAAAAGTACCAGTATATAAGTCAACCTGATCATGACAATTGTAATAATCCAGAATTCCCATCCCATTTTTACCTACCACGCCTATTCCATGTGCATCGTCCACAACCAGAAATGCACCAAACTCTTTGGCAAGTTTGCAAATTGCAGGCAAATCGGAAATATCGCCATCCTGCGAATATACACCATCAACAATTATGAAAATATTTCTGTAATTTCCACTCACCTGCTCCAATGCATGTTGTAGCGATTTAATGTCGTTATGCAGAAAAAACTTCGTATTTGTTTTGTAGCAACCCTCAATTACACTTGCATGAACGCCCATATCAAGTAAAGCAATGTCTTCTTTGTGCATCAATACTGACAGGCTTCCACAGTTTGCTGCGTAACCTGAGGTAAATGAAATGGCTGCTTCTTTTTTACAAAACCTAGCCAGTTCCCTGTCAAGTTCCTCGTGAATTTCAATTACTCCACCAATCAGAGGTGACGATCCTGCCCCTGAACCATAAGTTTTCAGGGCCTCAATTCCTGCATTAATAATGCGTTGATGCTTAGTTAAGCCTAAATAATCGTTGGATACAAAACTGACCATTTCTTTCAGTTCGCCGGAATAAGGATTGTAAACCTGTGGATTAGGTGAGGTTCCGAATTTGGTTACAATCCGATAATTGTTGTAGTGCTTTTCATTGTTAAACTGAACAAACTCATTAAATAAGCGACTTCTTTCATAAACGTTTAAGCAAGCAGGATTTTCAAAATCCTTAATCGTGCTTTTCTCAAATTTTTCCATACCAAGTTATTAAAATTTATTATTGAATGAATGAAAATCATCTATCTAAATAAAAATCAAAAACAAAAAAGTACGAAAAGTGTAAACAACAGGACTTCTAATATTTACACTTTTACATATGCTCTGAACCCACGGGCAGCATAATATGACTGTGCTCCATTATGATAAATAAATATTTTTTTGTATCTGTATTCGGCAAATAATGCTCCACCCAATTCTCTGAAATCTGGTGGAGTAAGTATCCAACTGGATGTTTTTGTATCAAACTCCCCTACCCGCTGTAAAACTCTATACATATTTTCATCTAATAAATCTACCCCCATTCTAATTGCTTCTTCTACCACACTTCCTGTAGGCTTAAATTCCTTTCTCGAATGTAAAGCCTGCTCGTCGTAACATAAACTTCTGCGTCCGCTAGGGCTCTCAATTGAACAGTCAATAAATATAATATCATCAGAATCTGTTGATATTTGTACCACATCAGGCTCACCTCCGGTTTTTTCCATTTCGTATAATGAGCGGATTTTTGAGTAAGAAGTCTGCAGTTTCGTCATCACAGTATTCCATGTCAAATCCGGATGCCTATGCATATTATGTTCAAATCTGGTTTTCAGTGTTTGAAACAGCATTTGTATCTGCTCTGATTGTAATAAAATATCAGTCATATTTTTAATGAAATCTATCCAATTTGTATTACAAATAAATATGTCTTTTAATTCAATTTGAAATAGTTTTCGCAAATATAACATAGTTTTTTTATTAAAAAAGTATGTTATACGAAGTATTTTATAAATATATAAGCAATAGCAAATATTTAACAAACATGTAACTATTTGTATTTAAAATCTATATAATTATTTACAATTTGTCAAATTAGAACTTACAAGTTGTATTTAAAAATAAATCCCTACTTACAATTAAAGAAATATTTCATTAATAAAGCAAAAATCTTTATCTTTGCATATAAAATCACAATACCATAGTTTTAATATTGAAAGCAATGTTAAGCGAATGATATTTTAAATGGTAATAGATATAAAGGCTACAATACTTTCTATTACTTTAAGTTAATTTTTTGTGCTTTACAATGAATATGTAACAGCAAAATATTAACAAAACTACTAATACAATACAGATAAATTATGGCAAAAATTAAGTCGTTGCCCGAATTGGTGTACATGAAAAAAGTATTGGAGGCTGAAAAGGCGAAGTACAATAAGCATGTGCATGTTTGTGGCGGCACAGGCTGTCATGCAGCTCAAAGCATAGCTTTAGATGAAAAGCTCAGACGAATAATTAACGACAAAGGCCTCAGTAACGATGTGCAGGTAACTTCTACAGGATGCTTTGGATTTTGTGAAAAAGGACCAATTGTAAAAATCCTACCGGAAAATACATTCTACACAGAAGTTAACCCTAACGACGCACGCGAACTTATTGACAAACACATAATTGGTGGCGAAAAAGTAGAACGACTGCTTTTTGTTGACCCTGTAACGCAGGAACATGTGAGCGATTCAATGCACATGGATTTCTATAAAAAACAGGTACGTATTGCATTGCGTAATTGCGGTGCTACCAACCCCGAAAACATAAACGAATACATCATCAACGATGGTTATCAGGCACTTGGAAAAGTACTTACCGAGTTAGACCCTCAACGAACCATTGATATTATTAAAAAATCAGGATTACGCGGACGCGGTGGAGGCGGTTTCCCTACAGGGCTGAAATGGGAAATTACCAGCAAAGTAGAGGCCGACCAAAAATACGTGGTTTGTAATGCCGACGAAGGCGACCCCGGAGCATTTATGGATAGAGCCATACTCGAAGGCGACCCGCACTCAGTAATTGAAGCTATGGCCATTTGCGGATATTCTATTGGTGCAACCAAAGGCCTGGTTTATATCCGTGCCGAATACCCGTTAGCCATTCAACGATTACAAAAAGCTATCGCACAGGCACGCGAAATGGGCCTTTTAGGCAAAAATATACTTGGACAAAGCTTTGAATTTGATATTCAGCTACGTTTTGGAGCTGGAGCATTTGTATGCGGTGAAGAAACAGCATTAATTCACTCAATGGAAGGGAACCGGGGTGAACCAACCTTTAAACCTCCATTCCCATCGGTTTCGGGTTATCTGGGCAAACCAACCAATGTAAACAATGTGGAAACTTTTGCCAACATACCTGTTATTATCAACAAAGGAGCTGATTGGTTTGCTTCTATCGGAACTGAAAAATCGAAAGGCACAAAAGTATTCGCTCTGGCAGGTAAAATAAACAATGTAGGCCTTATTGAAGTACCAATGGGTATTACTTTGCGCGAAATAATATTCGAAATTGGTGGAGGTATAAAAAACGGTCGTAAGTTCAAAGCCGTACAAACGGGTGGCCCTTCGGGTGGATGTCTTACCGAACAACACCTGGATACACCGATAGATTACGACAATTTAACTGAAGTTGGCTCCATGATGGGCTCAGGTGGAATGATAGTACTCGATGAAGACGACTGTATGGTATCGGTAGCCAAATTCTATCTCGATTTTATTGTGGAAGAATCATGCGGAAAATGCGCGCCATGCAGAATTGGTAACAAACGTCTCTACGAAATTCTGGACAAAATTACACAAGGAAAAGGCACCTGGGAAGACTTGGAACGATTAAAAAACCTCAGTTCAGTAATTAAAGATACATCACTATGCGGTTTGGGACAAACTTCTCCCAACCCGGTACTTTCAACGCTCGACAATTTTTACGACGAATACCTTGCACACGTCAC
>JBLIZK010000098.1:0-12806 GCA_048859825.1 Paludibacter sp. | reverse complement strand
AGATACTTCTGACTGGGAAAAATTTGAGAAATGGGCCGAAACAGTGCCTCACACTATGCGTAACCCACTATACCACTGGACTCACCTGGAGCTAAAAACCGGCTTTGGTATTGAAAAATTACTTTCGCCTAAAACAGCCCGCGAAATTTTCGATGAATGTAACGAAAAACTTCAAACACCGGAATACACTGCACGCGGTATGATGCGTAAATACAAAGTAGAAGTTGTATGTACTACTGATGATCCTATCGACTCACTCGAACACCACATTAAAACCAAAAACGATGGTTTTGAAATAATAATGTTACCAACATGGCGTCCGGACAAAGCTATGGCTGTAGAAAGCGCTGCCAGCTTCCGAGCTTATGTTGAAGAACTTGCCAAAGTTTCGGGTGTTACTATTTCGGCTTTCGACGATATGATTCTTGCTTTACGCAAACGCCAGGATTTCTTTGCTGAACTTGGTTGTAAACTATCAGACCATGGTATTGAAGAGTTTTATGCTGAAGACTATACCGATGCTGAAATCAAAGCTATCTTCAATAAGATTTATGGTGGAACTGAATTAACACATACTGAAATTCTGAAATTCAAATCGGCAATGATGGTTATTTTTGCTGAAATGGACTGGGAAAAAGGATGGACTCAACAATTCCATTACGGTGCAATCCGTAACAACAACACACGCTTGTTTAATCAATTAGGTCCTGACACTGGTTTCGACTCAATAGGAACTTTCAACACTGCAAAAGCGATGTCGAAATTCCTGAACCGCCTGGATACAAACAACAAACTGGCCAAAACCATTCTTTATAACCTGAACCCTGCCGATAACGAAATGATTGCTACCATGATTGGTAACTTCCAGGACGGTTCAGTAGCAGGAAAAATTCAGTTTGGTTCAGGATGGTGGTTCCTCGACCAAAAAGATGGTATGGAAAAACAAATTAATTCACTTTCGGTGCTTGGTTTACTAAGTCGATTTGTAGGTATGCTTACCGATTCACGCAGCTTCCTTTCATATCCACGTCACGAGTACTTCCGTCGTACACTTTGTAACCTTCTGGGTAACGATATTGAACAGGGATTATTACCAGCAGAGGAAATTGAATTCATTGGACAAATGGTTGAGAATATTAGCTACAACAATGCTAAAAACTATTTCAATTTCTAATAATTATACTAAATAGTAAGTGATTTATACCAAAACAAGCATTAATTGTATCGTTTTGGTATAAATCTATTATTATATATACCAACTTGTTTTGTACGACAAAAAATTGTCGTACCTTTGGTCGACCAATTTTAAAAAATTTCATTATAACATTTTAAAAGTAACAATGGGTAAGAAAATTGTAACATTAGGAGAGATTATGCTCCGCTTGTCAACTCCGGGCAACACACGTTTCGTTCAGTCGGATGTATTTGATGTAGTTTATGGAGGCGGCGAAGCAAACGTTGCTGTTAGTTGTGCGAATTACGGACACGAGGCTTATTTTGTAACAAAATTGCCAAAACACGAAATCGGGCAATCGGCAGTAAATGCATTACGTAAATATGGTGTTAAAACCGATTTCATTGCACGCGGTGGCGACCGTGTAGGTATTTATTACCTCGAAACAGGAGCATCAATGCGCCCAAGTAAAGTTATTTATGACCGCTCAAACTCTGCTATTGCCGAAGCAAAAGTATCTGATTTTGATTTTGATGCCATTATGCAAGGAGCAGACTGGTTTCACTGGTCAGGAATTACTCCTGCAATTTCGGATGCAGGTGCTGAACTTACAAAGTTAGCGTGCGAAGCAGCAAAACGTCATGGTGTTACAGTATCAGTAGACCTGAATTTCCGCAAAAAACTTTGGACTAAAGAAAAAGCGCAGTCAATTATGCGTCCGTTAATGCAATATGTAGATGTATGTATTGGTAACGAAGAAGATGCTGAGCTTTGTTTAGGTTTCAAACCTGATGCCGATGTAGAAGCCGGACACACCGATGCTGAAGGCTACAAAGGTATTTTTACTCAAATGGCTCAGGAATTCGATTTCAAATATGTAATCTCTACTCTTCGTGAATCATTCTCTGCAACACACAATGGTTGGAAAGCAATGATTTATGATGGTAAGGAATTCTATACTTCAAAACGTTATGATATCGACCCTATTATCGATCGTGTAGGTGGTGGCGATTCATTCTCAGGTGGAGTTATCCATGGTTTATTAACAAAACCAACTCAGGGCGAAGCGCTTGAATTTGCCGTGGCAGCATCAGCACTGAAACACACTATCAATGGCGACTTCAATCTGGTATCAGTTGAAGAAGTAGAAGCATTGGCTGGTGGCGATGCAAGTGGCCGTGTACAGCGATAAAAAAATTAATATACAAGCCCTTAAAGTAAAGCAAATTGCCTATCTTTAGGGGCTTGAAAATATAGAATTATTCATTAACATTATTCTCCTCTCTCCCCTTCAGGGGTTGGGGGTTATTTTATTCTTATGAGATTTAGCAAAGTACAGGTTATGACAGTGATGAAAGAAACAGGAATGGTTCCTGTATTTTATCACAACGATGTAGAAGTAGCGAAAAATGTGGTAAAAGCATGCTACGAAGGTGGTGTTCGTGCTTTTGAATTTACAAACCGTGGTGATTTCGCACACGAAATCTTTCGCGATTTAGTAAAATTCGCAGCAAAGGAATGTCCTGAAATGATAATGGGTATCGGCTCAATTGTAGATGCTCCAACTGCAACATTATACATACAGTTAGGTGCAAACTTTATTGTAGGTCCACTTTTCAATCCGGAAGTTGCTAAAGTAGCTAATCGCAGATTGGTACCTTACTCACCCGGTTGTGGTTCAGTATCTGAAGTAGGATTTGCACAGGAAGCAGGTTGCGATATTTGTAAAGTTTTTCCGGGCGATGTTTTAGGAACAGGCTTTGTAAAAGGCTTAAAAGCTCCAATGCCATGGTCGAACCTGATGGTTACCGGTGGTGTAAAACCCGAAGAAGCGAATCTGAAAGGTTGGTTTGATGCCGGTGTAACCTGTGTAGGTATGGGTTCGAACTTATTTCCTGCCGATATGATTAAAGGTGGAAACTGGGCTGGAATTACAAAACTTTGTGCAGATACTTTTGAAATAATAAAAAAAGTAAGAAAATAATTCAACAGAAAGTTGGATGAAATATAACAATATAAAAATTCAACAACTTTCCTTAAATCAAAAAAAAACATGAGTAAAGTAAATGATGCAACCCAAAAAATCGGAAAATACAGATGGACCATTGCGGCTCTACTGCTATTCTCCACGACGATTAATTACATGGATCGTAATGTTATTGGGTTTTTAAAAGATTATTTCACATCGTCGGAAGGATTTGGCTGGAGCTCAACAGATTATTCAACATTAACATCTGTATTTACAGCTTTTTATGCAGGTTTTACACTTGTAGCAGGATGGGTAATTGATAAAGTCGGCACAAAAATTGGTTTGGCAGCGTCTTTAATTCTGTGGTCATTAACAGGTATGCTTAGTGCCTTTATGCCTAAAACAGTATTGGGACAGAGTATCGCACGTAGTTTGTTTGGAATGGGAGAAGCAGGAAACTTTCCGGCATCCATTAAAGCTGTAGCCGAGTGGTTTCCCAAAAAAGAACGTGCGTTGGCAACCGGTATTTTTAATTCAGGCTCCAATATTGGCGCAATGATTTGTGCCATTTTTGTTCCATGGGCCTTATTAACCTGGGGTGTTGGTTCAGAATTTATGGGTCAGTTTCATGGATGGCAAATGGCATTTATCATCACCGGTCTTATAGGTTTTCTTTGGCTGATTTTCTGGCAGATATATTATAGCTCTCCAAAAAAAATGCTGGAAAAAGGAAAAATATCACAAGCAGAGTATGATTACATTCATAGCGATGATGCCGCTGAAGCAGCTACGGCAGTAAATGTTACTGAAGAGAAAAAGGAGAAAGTATCGTGGTTTAAAATGCTTACTTACCGTCAGACATGGTCATTTATTGCTGGAAAATTTATGACAGACGGTATTTGGTGGTTCTTACTATTCTGGTTACCAACCTATGTTAAACAACAATTCTGTGTAGGACTATCCAAAGAAGAAACAGCCTCATACGTAATGATATCAAACTTTGTGGTATTTGGTATTGCTATTATTGGTTCGGTTTACGGAGGTTCAATACCAATGTCGTTCATGAATAAAGGCTGGCAAACTTACAAAGCACGTATGACAGCGCTTTTGCTTATTGCTATTGCTCCAGTATTGCTTCTTAGTACACAATGGATGGCAACATACGGTATTGTTTATGCTATTGCTGTAATTGCAATTGGGGGTGCAGCTCATCAGGCATGGTCAGCAAACCTTTTCACCACAGTTTCAGACATGTTCCCTAAAAAAGCTGTAGGTACTGTTACAGGTATTGGTGCTGCTTTTGGAGGTTTAGGCGGTGTTGCATTTCAACAAATAGCCGGACGATTGGAAGATTACTATAGAGGAATTGGAGTAGGAGCTGCTAAAGCACAGGGCTTAATACAAGAAACTGCTGAATTACCGCTAGATAAAATTAAAATTGATAATTTATCAAATGTTATTATAAGTCCTGATTTGATGGACCAAGCGCGTACACTAATCAGTTCAGAAATATCTACAGCATATGGAATTATGTTTGCTATTTGTGCATTTTCATATCTTATTGCCTGGGCAATTATGAAACTACTTGTTCCAAAGCACAAACCAATTACTGATTTATAATTAACAGCATTTTTAGCGCTTATAAGCTATTAAAAAAGAGGTAGTTCAAATTTGGACCACCTCTTTTTTTATTCTTATTTTGCCCGTTTTTACTTCCGCTTTACAAGGCTGTTTTTAATCAAATTTTCGTTAACCCTGTAAAGAACAATTTTCCGAATCAAATCATAAGGTATTGGCTCATCAAACTGAAATTGAATAGAACCCTTTCCTCTTTTGTAAGCCTGCAGTTCATTTTTAAAGACATCATTTGTTGCGGGTAATGCATAAAAACCTACGTGCATTTTATGACAAGCAAAATATACCAGGGGCTTACCCTGAGTTTTATACCCCGGCATGCCGTATGCCATTTTCTCTTCGCTACCCGGCGTTACTTCAATGATAATGTCCCTGATTTTATTCAGTATTTCTTGTCGCTCAGGTTCAAATCCGGCTATATATTTTTCTACATCTGTCATATTTCCGGTTTAAATGAATTAATTACTCCCTATTTCAACAAACTGTTTTTGATATTGTTTATTTGAGTACGATGTATTGTTCAGAAGCATAACTCACTATTGACAAAAATATTTATCTTATCAATTATTACAGTATATGTTGAAATAAAAAGTGAATAGTTTTGAACAACTATACTTAATAAGTTTATTTTCTTATTGACAAATTCGTCCTATATCACTTTAGCTTCATTCTAATAGTGGTTCTTAAAGGAAAATATTGCTAAATAGAGAAAAATAATAGTGATATTAAAATAATTTATCAGTGATACTATTGTAATTTAAAAACTTTGATATAACTTTGCAGCATCAATCAAAAAAACAACAAATAACTCATAAAATAAAATGGAAAAAATTGTAATTGTAGGTGGAGTAGCTGCGGGAGCAACAGCAGCAGCCAAAGTACGAAGAATTTCGCCCGATGCCCAAATCACTATGCTCGAAGCAGGTCCGGACATCTCATTTGCCAACTGCGGATTGCCCTACTATATAGGAGGTGATATTAAAAGCCGTTCGAAACTAATTTTACAAAGCCCTGAAAGCTTTAAAGAACAATACAATGTTGATGTACATACACATACTTTAGTTACATCGATTGATAGAAATGCACATATTGTAAAGGCTACCAACACCCAGAGTGGCGATATAATGGAATATGAGTATACTAAACTTATTCTGGCACAAGGCGGACGCCCGATAAAACCAACTTTACCAGGAGCCGATTTGTCGCATGTATTTACATTGTGGACACTGGAAGATATGGATAAAATTGCACGACATATCGATGAAAAGAAACCTAAAAACGCTGTAGTAGTTGGAGGTGGATTTATTGGCCTTGAAATGGTAGAAGCATTGGTAAAACGCGGTATAAAAGTTAATGTTGTAGAAATGATGCCACATGTAATGGCCATTATGGAAGCTGAAACTGCCGGTTTTATCGAAAAAGAAATGCAGGAATATGGAGTGGGTATACATACCGGTGCCGGTGTAACCGAAATTGGTACTCAAAACGTAAAGCTCGATAATGGTAAGGTACTGAATGCCGATATGGTTTTACTTTCAATTGGCGTACGACCAACACTTCAATTAGCGAAAGATGCCGGACTCGAAATGGGTGAAGCTGGAGGCTTGTTAGTGAATGAATACATGCAAACATCGGATGCCGATATATACGGAGCAGGCGATATGGTTGAAATTGAGCACCGCGTAAATGGTAAAAAGGTGCGCATTCCTTTGGCTGGACCTGCTAACCGCCAAGGACGTATAGCCGCTGAAAATGCATTGGGAGGAAAACACAGCTACAAAGGCTCAATAGGCACTTCAATTGTACGGGTATTCGAAGCTGTAGCCGGTACTACCGGATTATCACTTAAACAAGCCCGCTCGTTGGGAATCGATGCCGATGCGATTGTTGTACACAAAGAGCACCATACATCGTATTATCCCGGCGCCGAACAAGTAACCGTAATGTTGGTGTACGATAAAACGACCGGTGTTATTCTGGGCGGGCAAACCGCCGGATATGCAGGAGCTGATCGTCGTCTGGATGTGATAGCCACAGCTTGTGCCGCAAAACTAACTGTAAACGATTTAGCCGATATCGACTATGCTTACTCGCCCCCTCTTGGCACAGCCAACGATGCCATTAATATGGCTGCATTTACCGCAGAGAATAAAATGTCGGGCTTTAGTCCTTCGGTAACTGCATCGGAACTTGATGCTTTTGTTGATGGTAAAAATGTATTGTTTTTAGATGTGCGCGATATTTTTGCCTACGAAAAAACACATGTGATGGGTGCAATGCATATTCCACTGGAATTATTACCTGAAAAACTTTCGTCGATTCCTGCAAATCGTGCAATTATTGTATACGATGAATATGGAAAAAAAGGGCATCAGGCATTACGTACACTCATTGGTGCTGGTTTTACTGATGTAACAAATGTATCAGGCGGACATGTTTCGTTACAACGTCAGGCACGTGCAATTGGGTTTAAGAATATCAAAATAGATTTACTTCCTTTGGAGGAAAAATCGATATACGAAAAAAAAGAAACTGCAGTTGAAGAAGAGACTGTGGAAACAACAGCGGGCAATGAACCAATTATTGTTGATGTGCGCACACCTGAAGAGTTCCATGCCGGAGCGGTGCCCAACGCAGTAAATATCCCGTTGGATGAGTTAATGAGCAGGTATGAAGAACTTGGCAATGATGCTGAACGCGAAATAACGGTGTATTGTGCATCGGGAGCACGCTCGGCGTATGCACAACGCATGCTGATGCAAATGGGCTACAGCAATGTAACCAATGGAGGTGGATTGCATTCAATGATGGCTCAGGTTCGCGCCAAAAGTCAACCCAAGCAGGAAAATAAAGCGTCGAACGAACCAATAATAGTTGACGTAAGAACAAGAGCCGAGTTTTTAAGCGGGGCTTATCCGGGAGCTGTAAACATCGAATTGGATCAGTTAGCTACCAGAGCAAATGAATTGGGCAGTAATGATCGCGATATTACACTCTATTGCGCCTCCGGAGCACGCTCTGCCTACGCTCAGCGCATGCTGCAACAAATGGGCTTCACTAACGTAAAAAATGGTGGCGGACTTATGCACATGATGATGAGAAGATAAACCAGAAGCCGGACAATAAAAAAACCTTTCGTATAAAGCGAAAGGTTTTTTTATGCTTGTTTATTCAATCCGATTGGGTCGGTTATCTGTTTTAGGAGTAATCACCAAGGGGTTTTCATGTATTTCAGCATAAAACTCGCGGTTATTATACACATCCACCGCCATATAAAGAGCCTGACGGAAAGAGTCTTCGGATGCCTGATTTTTACCGGCCAAATCATAAGCTGTTCCGTGAGCAGGTGAAGTTCGAATAATGCGCAGGCCGGCAGTATAGTTTACACCACTATCCATCGATACCGTTTTAAAAGGAATTAAGCCCTGATCATGATACATGGCCAAAACACCATCGAACTTATTAAATTTACCCGATCCGAAAAATCCATCGGCCGGATAGGGTCCAAAAGTCATAATACCCTTATCGGCTGCACTCTTCAGAGCAGGCGCAATGATTGAGGATTCTTCGTTGCCTATCACACCTTCGTCGCCGGCATGTGGATTTAATCCTAACACAGCAATTCGTGGACGAACAATTTTAAAATCCTGCTTCAGGCAATTATTAAATACTTCGAGCTTTTGAAAGATCAATTCACTGGTAAGCGATTTCGAAACATCCTGTACCGGAATATGCCCTGTTACCACAGCCACACGCATAACATCGTTAATCAAAAGCATTAAAGCCGGAGTACCTGTTCCAAAATTTTCTTCCAGATATTCTGTATGTCCCGGGAAATGAAACCCATCAGACTGAATATTCTTTTTATTTATTGGTGCAGTAACCAATGCATCAAGGGCGCCACGTTTAATATCCTCGGTAGCCATTTGAAGTGCTGAAAAGGCCGCCTTTCCGGCCTCAACAGTGGACTGACCCGGCTCAATTTTAGCATCCTCGGGGCAACAATTGATAATATTAATGCGTTTCGGATTTAAATCCTCAACCTTATTAATCACATTCAGGTTCAGGTTTTGCAAATCAGTATTTTTCTTATAAAAATTAGCAATTTTGGCCGACCCATAAACAATGGGTATTATATTTTCAAGTACCTGAGGCTCCGAAAGCGACTTAAGAATTACCTCGTAACTTATACCATTGTAATCGCCATGAGTAATACCTATTACTATCTTATTCTTTTCCATTTTAGTTCATTTGTGTGTTTTTGTATTATGGGCACTACAGTTTAATAAACTGTACAGAGGACAGCAAGTGCATTATTTCACTGAGTCCGCATTTACTTTTTTAGCTTCTACTACCACTTCGTTCAGCGCATTAATCTCGTGTGGCAAACGCGTAGTGTATACTACAGCCTCCAACTGACGCATTGGGTTCCGTTTCTTTTTTCCGGGAGCAAACACAAAACCTTCGACAGTAACAATGCGTTGATTTACTTCGTCGAGGCGCGAATGACTATAAAACGGACCACCCATTGATGCACCATTGAACATTTTCCATAAGCCTCTCAGTTCGGCGCAATATGCTTTGTTTACCCAAATTTCACGGAATTCAGGATCGGCATACTTTGTTTCGGTTCCCATAAACGAGCCTTTTAATTCTCCGGGGATGTTGGCTTTCAATATCGAATCGCGTTTGGCAATAAGTGCTTCCTTGCTAAACATTTTTTTATCAGTATAAGGATACGAATACACAATAATATCCTGACGTACACCAGCCTGATCATTGGTTATCCAGTAAAAATCCTTTTTCTGAACCGATTTACTGATACCCTGAGGTACATTTACGATAATGCCGAATTGTTTCTCAATTTCTCCCTGAGCCTTAGCATTGATATAATCTTTGTAAAAACGAATCTGACGGTCGCGTTCCGATGCAATAAAATAATCCTGCAATGGTAACTCATATTGTTTCAACGACTTTAACAGTGTAGAATCATCGGGTGCTGTAATACGAACGACAGTTTGAGGATAGGCCCAACGGTCTTTGCTATATCTGATTTTAGTTGTAGTATATTTGTTTGAAATATCAACCATCAAAATATTTCTGCTTGGCTTCAATAAGTCTGAAAACTCCACATGATTGCATTGTTTTACATCCATTAAAGGCTCCGGTTGTGGAAGCGAAGGTGTTTCCTGGGCAAAAATACGAAACAGCTCCTTCCCTACCTCACTGTTCCAGGCAGTGTCGTTCACTACTATAAGTAGCTCGAACTGACTTCCGGTTACAGCTGGTAACGTACGGTCGTTGCTAATACAAGCATTGAATAAAACAGCTAAAGTAGCTAATAACAATAGTTTGGCTTTCATACAATTAAATTTATTCTATTACACAAAATTATACGCTTCAAAAGTAACATAAAGTACCATATTTAAAATAGTATTTTTGAACTTTTTTATTTTAAGATTTGATTTGTAGTTTTTTTAACATCAAAGAAATGTAAAACCGAACTCATTATTTTGTTCCGCTCTTTCTCGCTGTAAATTGTTTCAAACGGGATAGACATGGAAAAACATTTATATTTTCCACTATATGCTACAGCAGCACTATTGTTGGAACCTGAAAGTCTGCATATTGTAAATGCACCAGGTCCCGCAGGTTCAATTGCATCCACTTTTTCAACATAATACGATTTCTCGTTGGGATTATTGTAAAATTTAAACTCTACCCTATCAAATTGAGCATATGGCGATGGAACAATTAATGCCTTATCGCTCAGTGTTTCGTTCACTGACTTCAATTTGTAATGCAAAACGTTTTCCATAAAAAAGCGATTTTGTGTCGAAATAAAGTTCGCATCGTACAAATCAGACCCTATAAAAGCCCCACTTAAAAACAAACATCCGCCCTTTTCGAGATAGCCTTTTAGTTGCTGCTGGAAAACCGCAGGAAAAGTTTCGAATTCAGGTGACAGCGTTCCCTTTCCGATAACCGATTTTTTCTGTTTTCCTAACACTAAATCAACATACTGATAGCTATTTAAAGAAAGCTCATTGCCAATTACAGCCTTAATCGAAGTACTTACAAAAGAATAACCAGCATTACGGATAGCTTTGCCATGCAAGTAAGCATAATCGAATGTATTTCCGGCAATCACTTTGTTCTCATAGTTGCTGTATCCGGCTCCGAAACCCGGGTCGTCATCACTTTTCCAAATCCTTGCACGATTATATTCGCGTTGCTTACCAACAAAAGCATAATCCATCAGGTAGGGAACTCCGGGATCGGCATCATTATCAAAGCCTGCCTGTGAGCCATTTTTAGTAAAACTAAGAGGTCCACAAACGCGTTCGAAACCGTTAACAATCAAAACTTCGCGGCGAGAATTATTCATTTTACAAGCCGATACAATTTCTGAGGGAAAACTTTCGCCTCCATCGTTAACGGCCGTTACCATAAAACTGTATATCTTTCCGATTTGTAAATCCAACTCCAGATTTGGTGCATCCACTACCCTTCCATTACCAAAACCTTCTTCGTTTATACGTGTGTAAACTATATATCGCAAAGGTTTAGCTGTGGGTTCAATTGGGTCAAGTACCGGTTTCCAGCTAATTCTCAGACGGTTTTTTGAAACAAAACGGCATTGTAATTTTTCAACAGGCAATGGTTGTACTACCGCACTCGTACCACGTAAGAAACGCAACATTCCCTTGTAAATTGCTCTTGAAACGGTAAATCTGAATCGGGGATCAAGTCCGTAACGCATATCAGCAAAGTTCTGATGCGATAACAGTTCGAGTAACATAGTTGGCACTTCAGGAGTACGCGACTCACTGTAACTCTTATTCCACAAGCCACGTCGGGTCCATTCGGGAGCTAAAGTGAATCTGACATCATTAACAATTTGAGTTTGAATTAAATCAGTAAGATCACGCGAAGCCAATCTGGAATTTCCATTTGCAAAAACAGTTTTACCATACGTATTTTTAACCGAACAAATCCCCAGAGTACCAATAATGGTGTCTTTATGAGTATATCCGGCATCGGAATGAAAAGCAAAAGCCATATCAATAGGGATACCAAGTCCTTTGTAATGAGGCAATACCGACGAACCACCAGCCAGGTAATTAACCCAAAATCCACGCGACTGAAAATCGTCCGAATAATCATTTGCACCACCTGTACGGCTATAAATACTATCGGGCATACCTGCCCATTGAAGCCAATAACGGGCACCTTCGGTATAACGCGGATAATTACTTAACGAATAAAGTTTGCTAACATCAAAACTTAAGCTATCGGTGGACTTTAGTGAATCCGCTAATTGTTGTTTATTATAGCGGGCAATATTCCCTGTACCTCCACCAATTTTCACTGCATCGGCAGTAACAATTTTCTTTTTGTAAGCACTAAAGTTCGACAAAACCACCTTGCAGGCAGCATTTCGCCCTTTCTCAAACATAAAATGACCCAAATAAATCCAGGTACCACCACTCATACTCTGATTTATTTTAAAATGAGTTTCACCACCACTGTAATAGACCGAATACCGGGCATCAGGCGCACTGTTTTTGAGAGATTTGTAAGATATATACACAGCATATTTACCGGTTTCAGGAATGTTCGGAATCCACTCAACTGTACTTAACTCTTCCGGGTCGTCTTCGGTATCTGCCTGTACATACGATCCTGCTAAAAATGGGTTCTCACCCTGAATATAATATGGATTAAAATGTCCGAATCCCGGCTTTTGCTGTATCCATTGTTTACCATCGGCCGTTTCACGGTATCGACTGGTACTTGCTTTACTATCGTTATCAATAATTACTTCCTGACTACGAATATCCCGTTCGCGTGGTAAAAACACAGTGGCTCCTGCATTTTCGAGCATTGGTACCAAAAAAGGCAACACATATGATTGTGTGTACAAGTCTTCAACGGTTTGAAAAAGCTTAGCCCGCTGCCATAACCATTTATTTTGCGATTGATTGTAATACAGGCCATGACTTTGCCACAAGGCAATATTCTTAT
>JBLIZK010000097.1:0-12919 GCA_048859825.1 Paludibacter sp. | reverse complement strand
CCTTGATAAACATATTTGCCTGTGTGGATGTGGATGACATTGATTTTTGCATGTTCGATTTAGCCCCAGCTCCCATAAAGAATCCACCTGTCATATTGAAAGAGCCGTTAATGTCGGTACTTTCTTCTATGCCCGACTGTGGTCCGTTCGCAATTACAGTGCCTCCTGACATGTTAAAACCTCCATTACTGTCGATGGCATCGCCTGCCGAACAATTGGCAATAAGCAATCCGCCCTTTACGCTAAATAAACTGTTGTCGTCGTATTCAGCTCCTCCACTTACGGTGCCTGCTGTTGCATTAATACCATCGTTGGTAGCATTTATTGTAGTCACCCCTCCGGTTATGGTGATATAAAAGCCTTCTATGCCTTCTTTGGCAGTAAGTGTATTTGTACCGCCATTGATTATTACCAGTGAGTCTGAGTTCATGGCCTGACTTGACGATGCAGTAATTGTAGACACTCCTCCGTCGATAATAACGCGTTTAGTTGCATGTATACCATCTTTTTGCGACGAAACAAGCGTTAGTGTCCCGTTCAATACGCGTACATAGCCATAGCCTTTGTCGGTGTCGTTATCCGATTTTAACGCATGTCCGGCAGTGGCTTTTACCTGTATTGTGCCATTGTTAATTTTCAGATAGTCTTTACCCCGAATACCATCATCTTTCGATGTCACCTTAATATCACCACTGTTGATGGTGATGCCATCATCGCCCGATATACCATCGTTGTAATTTGCACTTATGGTTAAATTACCAGAGCCTGTAACTGCCATGTAGCAATTGCTGAACATACAGGCGTTTGGTTCGTCGGAATTTGAATAACTACTGGCATCAGTAAGCGTATTTGTAGTACCGTCGTTCAGAAAAATTATGATTTTGCCTGCTTTTTTTCCATAAAACGGTGCCGAACTGGTATTGGTCATACTTACACCATTCAGTTTTATTTTTACAGTTGCCGTGTCGGCATTTACCAATAACTGTCCGTTTGATAATGTGCCATTAATTACATAATTACCACCTTTCAGAATGGTAATCAGTCCGGAACTAATTGATACGTTGGATGAGCTACAACTTGCCGAAGTGCCATTCAACGTAATGTCAATTTCGTCAGTGCTGCTCCACGTGTAATCAGTACTTTCTTCTTTTCCTTCAATTGTTATACCACTGTCTGTACTACTATTGTCAGACAAAACATTTTCAGGATCGCAGCCCGATGTGCTTATGACAATAAAGCAAAAAAGGGCAAAGTTTAATATGTATTTTTTCATCTTTAGGAATTATTTAATTGTGAATTTATATCCGATACCCAGAATGTATTTACCAGTGTTTTCGTCGTCAGTAGGTTTGTTGTTGTATACGCTAAACACTGAAATGCTATTTGATTTATTGATTTTATAGTCGACTGCCAATGTAAAGCGAAATTTATCAAATTGATTGCCGTCCGGGTTATTGAGTTCGTAAAAACTTTCAACCGAAAACGAAGGGGATAGTTTACAGTCCGGAATGTTATAGTCTACCAGGAGCCGGTTACGCCAGACCAATGCAGGATTGATTTTGTAATCGTCAACAGTTCCATCGGATTTAATGCGGTTGCTGGCATCTTTGGTTGTAAACTGGATTCGTTCACGAAGCGAAATACTGAAGCGATCCAGTTTTAATTTACCCGTTGCCGATGCATATAAGCGGCTTCTGAATTGGTAATTAGCATATTTTTCGTCCAATACATTCATCAGACTATAACCAAAACCAATTTTAATTGGTTTAATTGGCTGATAGTTGATATTGGCTCCTAAACTCCAGCGATCCATCAACCGTAAGCCATAAATGGTTCTGAATTCAGCTTCGGCTCCAATGTCAACTTTCTGGAATTTTTTCTCCACTTCAAGGCTTGTCCATGTGCCCAGTTCATTTTGAGCATTTGCTACTAAAGGTAGTATAGTAACAAAAACAATGACCATAATTAATTTGTGTATTTCGTTCATTTTTATTTGAATAAAAAATTTGAAATACAAATGTAATATGAAGGGGAATATCCGGAATGTAATTTAAGTAAAGGAGTGTTTTTACTCAGTGAAAGGTGGAATTCATTGGAAGATTGTTAGTTACAGCAGCCTATACAACATCTGTGTATGATTTGTGATTCAAGTTCACTCTTTTCCTGATCGGTCATTTTAGTAGTGATATTCTCGCCACTGATGATTCCGCGTGCTAAGTTGATGGTGGGTATGTGTTCAGGGTGTTGTTCCATATAACGCTCCCATTTCTGAATCAACACAGCAGTTGGTTCATTCACATAGTGAATAAATTCCTCGTCCACTAAAATGTGATAGAGTAGGGTGTCGTTAATTGATTTCACGCTGTATTCCATTTATAATAAAAACGGACATTAGCATAAAATGTACTCAGAAATGAATAATCTAAAAGAGAATTATAATGCACATGCGCGAAGTTTTAACATTCCGCGGTGTATAAGGTTTCGAACCGATTGGTAATTCATTTGCATGGCTACACAAATGTCTTCGTATTTCTGCTCTTCGATATAATACATTTCGATAGCAGTACGTTGGCGAGGCGACAATTTATTGAGTAAGCCGGTCACAAACGAGTTGGTTTGCTGAACTTTTTCAGCTGCTATATAGTCGGCCTCAACGTTTTCGCCCGATGTTACATCAAGTTCTTCAACAGCTGCATCTGATAAGTGGATACGTTTGCGGCTTTCGTCACAAAGTTTATTTTTAAGTGAGATTAAAAGGTACGATTTGAAATTCTGAACCGATTCAAGCTCGTTCTGTTTGTTGTAGATTTTAATAAACACATCCTGTATGCAGTCTTTCAATAACTCCATGTCGGTGGTCAATCTGCTACCATAATTGTATAACATATTTACATGTAAGTTATACAGTTTAGAGAATGCGGCCAAATTCCCATTTACAAACTCTTTTAATAATTCGTTTGTGTTGTCGGAATTTTCAACTGTGATTTTTTTAGTGTTATTGTTTTCCATTTTGGTACTGCAATAATTTGTTTACAAAACTGTGTTCAAATTTTATGCAGCAAAAATACAGTTGGCTGACTTTTTCTTTTGGAAAAATCTGGTTTCTTATTGGTAAAAATTGGTAACCTGCTCTAAAACATATTTTTTTGTTAAAATTCAGAATCTGGCGGTATTTGCAGCTTTTTATTACCTGCTTCGTTCAAAAATAAATATGCCGGATCTTTTCTCAATGTTCAGGTATTCAATAGTTTGACCTTTGTTGGTTGTTTTGGTTATAAAGGTTTCATTACCGCTTTTTGAATCGATAAAAGTGATTTTGTATGTGCCTTTTGGAGCATTAAGTTGTATCTTTTCGTTGTTTTTATTGGTAATTACCATAAAGTTGTTGTCTGAATTCAGCAAAGCACTAAATGTATCAGTTTTTACCAATTCTTTTTGTTTTTTTGATAGAAATAGCGTAAGCTTTTCATTATTAATGTTTAATGCCGGAAGTGAACCTCCCGCAGCCAGTACTGCCAGAGCCATTTCCGGGTAATTTTGGGAATAATAGGTAATTGCTTTGTCAGGAAACTTGTTTTTGTACTCATTTACTGCTTTAAAGGCTTCGGTGTAACCTACACTACCTGTTTTTTCTAAGCGGGCATGCTGACGGGGTGCCAAATTTACTCCGCCTTTGGGCGCGTATGTACTGCCGTCGGCTTTATAATGCCAGTAACGGATATCAATTATTTCTACTAAATCGCGCCTTTTTGTATCTGCCAGTATAGAGTCCTGTACGTCTTTTGTACAGCTTAATGCTACCAGTGCATTTTTGCCGGTTTCTTTTTCCCATTTATCAATTTCATCGAGCCAGAATTCTACAAAATGCAGTGGCCCGGTATATTCGGCGCTTATAAAGTGGATTACATTTGGGTTGTTCGCAAATGCATTCAAACTCTGGCGAATATAATTGCTATAGGCATTTCGTCGGTTTTCGTTTGTAGTGTCATAAAAGTATTCAGCCATAAATACACGTTTATCGCCGGCAAAATTCACCGGTTCCGGAAAGCCGGTATTGTTGATGTTATTCGCTGTTCGCCAGGGACTATCTACCCAATGTGCTCCAGCTTCAATAATATTGTGCTGAAAAAAATGCTGATAAAATAACAGTTTCCCATTTTGTTGTGCTTTTTGCGCAAATTCCTTCAACCGGAACCAATACCATTCATTAGGCCGGTATAAATCGTATTTTGAGAGGCCATCCCAGGCAGTTTCAACACCACTTCGCGCAAAAGGTTGCTCGTAAAAAGGTGCCCAGGTATCTCCATCGCGCCTACGGACCCGTAAATGGTCGTCGCGCCTGCGGTCGGTCCATAGTCCGTAATTGTGATCAAGTACAGCTATGTTGTTTGCATTCATAAAGCTGATTACTGAGTCTATTCTATCAGTTAGTCCTAATCCTTCGCGACCCGGAACAAAACGGGTTACATGCGGCTTCATTTTTGATAAATGGTTGAATTTGGTTTTTCCACTCCACCATTGTACATCAGTTTTAGAACCGGTAATGAGTTTTCCATCGCACATCAGTCTGCCGTCAGTAATGCTAAATACAGGTGTTTTTATGGTTGAATTTTTTCTGCTGTCTTTTAGTTGATTTACAGTAAGTAAATTTTCCGGTATTATTTGCTCAATTGTCGACTGGTTAATCCAGTTTTCGAGCGTTAATCTTGGTTTACGCGCTTCGATAACCATTTCCTTAGCCTGTGCTACCGTTGGACTGCTTGATGCATTTGTGGGCCGAGGCAATATGCGAGCTAAAGTATCAGTGTTTTTATTCAAGCGTAGCGAAAGCTGTGCATAATACAGGCTCCGGGGTTGAACATGGTTGTCCGATTCAGCCCATTCACCATCGCCTGAGTATTGCGACCATGATCCATAAGCACGGTTTTTTGCATCGGCAGCAGGCGAGTAGCATTCTATTTCGGCAGCAGTACATTGCCAGAACATACTATTGCCGGTATTCCATCCGGCTCCGTTTTTACTTTGCCCCAGGTTTTTAAATGCCAGATTATGTCCGTCGATATTTACAATGTCGTAAAGAACCCCGCACGACCATGCATCAATAGGGCCACTAAAGCCGAGCGATTCTTTTGAGTCGCATTGTACAAATGCATTGGGTCCGGCTGCGGTGTATCCAACTGCAAAATCGTGAATTCCCTGTTCTGAATAGCATCGTTGCACCAGGTTCATCTGTCCGAAATTGTAAAATACTACCCTGCGAAATCCACCAATTTCCGATACCGGATTTTTGGAAATACAATCTTCAATGGTTATACGTGATGAGCCCGGTTGTAATATAACGGCACTTCCGGCAAGATATCGGAAATTTATGTGTCGAACCCAGCAATTTTCTGCATTATCCACCGAGATACCTGTCCATGCATGATTTTCATCTTTTGGGTATTTTTTATCGTAGTCCGATACCACCGTGAGGTTCTCGACTCCGGCATTTGTTATTCTGCCATCCCATTTGTATTTATATACTTTGGTAATGCCAAATTGCTTATCAAGGGCTACTGTAAGAGGTACATCAATGGTTATTGTGTTGCCGTAAACTGCAGTGATGGTTCTGTCCCAAAACAAATCGGTGTCGCCCGGTTTCCATCCTAATGCACTTTCGCCTCCGCCATAAATATCGCATTTTACCGAAGCAATCCATTCTTTAGTGGATGGTCTGTGTATTTTTATGCGGTCGCCTGCTTTCAGATTTTTTATAGATGAAACTGCAAATGTAGTTCGATTTACCGGCACATAGGAGTCTGCAACGGCGCATGTATCGGTATAGCGTATATTGGTTTGACCTTCAATTTTGATAATTCCGTTACGGTCGAATCCCTTTTTGAAAAGAATAGTTTCAGTTTTGCTTTTTCCCCGCAATACCACCCCTGATGAGGCGATGGTTACACTGTTTTGAAGAGTAAAAGTTCCATTGTCCAGCAATACTGCTCCACGGTATCCGTTTGCATCCGGCTTTAATGCCGATACATAGTCGATGGCACGTTGTATGGTGGTGGTGGCATCGCCTTCCATATGCGGTACGAAAATTTCATTCCGTAATGTTGGTATTGGCAATTCCGAACTTTTGTAACCACAAAACGAGAAATCAAGAATGCGGTTCCCTTTATCGTCGGGAGTATAATTTATATTGTCCGATACAACTTTCAGTCCAAAGTTTTGTGCTGATATTAGTGTAATTATCGCAAGGCCACAGGCAACTGCAAGCAGTTTTTTTGAATACATTATGCGGGTGATATTTATTGATTACAATTAAAACGTATATGAATTGGATTTGTAATCGAATGTACAATTACAATTTCCGGTATTTATTCATATACTCGGTTGGTGTCTGGTTGTATTTTTTTCGGAAACACTTCCCGTAATAGCCAGATTCTTTAAATCCTACGGCGTAGGCAACCTCCGATACTGTCAGATCGGTATTGCGTAGCAATTCCAACGATTTTGTAAGACGTACTTCTTTTATTGTATCTACAGGAGCCAAACCGGTTAAACTTTTCAGTTTTTTAAAGAATGCCGAACGACTAATACCAATTGTATCGGCAATAGAATCGATGTTAAACTCACTATTGTCAATATTTTCTTCTATTATCCGATGTATTTTATCAAGAAATTCAACATCTTTTTCCTGTAAATAATTCTCATAAGTTTCGTTTACGGCAGGTTGTTCTGTTTTTTCCTGCTTCCATACTTTCTCGCGGAACGATTTACGGTCGCCGAGCAATTGTTCAATGCGGGCTACCAGATATTCTTTGTTGAATGGTTTTGTAATATATGCATTCGCTCCCAGATTGATAGCATTTAATTTTGCCTCGTCGTCTGTTTTTGCTGTCAGTATTATTACAGGGATGTGGCTTATATTGAAGTCGTTACGCATAGCCGTCATCATTTCGGTACCGGTCATTTCGGGCATCATTTGGTCGGTTACCACAATGTCCGGGTGATGCTGTTTTACTTTCTTTAATCCTTCTACACCGTTACCGGCCGTATACACTTTGTATTTGTCTTCGAGTTGCATGCGCAAGAGGTTACAAAGGTCTTTGTTGTCTTCAACCACTAACAATACCGGTAATTCATTCTTATTATCATCGTTTTCATCTTCCGGTGTTTCGGAGCTGAGTTGTGAGCTTTCGCTTTCATTGCTTACGGTATCGCCCACATAAAAATTAACTTCTTTCGGATTGAAGTGATCTTTGTTTAATTGCAATTCTACTGTAAACACAGTACCTTGTCCCTGTTTGCTTTCAGCGTGTATTTCGCCATGATGTAAGTTGACAATTTCTTTTGAAAGTGCCAATCCGATACCGGTACCGGGCGACTGCACGTTTTTATAATTATCGCCCTGGAAGAACCGCTCAAAAATTTCGGACAGTTTATTTTGTGGAATACCTACTCCTGTATCTTCAATGCTTATATAACACTTGTCTTTTTGCGAGGTATAGCCTGTATACACAGTTATAGTCCCGCCTTTGTGTGTAAATTTAAAGGCATTGGACAGTATGTTCCGAATCACAATTTCGAGTTTCTCTTTATCGGCCCATACAAATATATCTTCGGGCGAAAGGCGAAATACGAATTTTATGCCACTTTCCTCGGCCAAAATACTGAATTCTTTGTGAAACGAGTCGATAACACTATTAAGCTGTAAATGCGATACATTTAACACCATTTTCCCGTTCTGGATTTTTCGGAAATCCAGAATCTGATTTACTAACTGTAGCATTTGGTTGGCATTTTTTTCAATCATCGATACGTATTGAAGCCCTTTTTCGGATAAGCTTTGCTTTTGTTTCAGTTCCTGAACAGGCCCCATAATTAACGTGAGTGGTGTACGCAGCTCATGTGAGATGTTGGTAAAAAAGCGGATTTTTAATTCAGACACCCTTTGCTCTACATATATTTCATTGCGCATTCGCATATAAAAAAGTATTCCGCGCACTGTAAGGTAAGCCAATCCCAAAAACAAAAGTGTATACACTATTTTCATCCACCAGCTTAACCACCATGGTGGCAAAATGATGATTTCGAGTGTACGTTCCGATTTCAGATCGATATTGGCTTCGTCAATGGCCTGTATGCGCAACAAATATGTTCCGTGAGGTACGTTTGGGTATGTTGCAAATCTGTTTTTACCATTGTAGTGCCATTCTTCTTCATAACCTTCCAGTATGTAGCGGTAGCTAACCCTGTTTTGATTGTAATAGTTTAATGCGGCAAATTCCACTACAAAGTTCGACTGATTGTGTTTCAGAGTAATCGAATTGGCGTATTTAATAGAACTTTTCAGAATAGGGTCGTCGGTGAAACTGTTTAAGTCGCGATTCGAAACTTTAAAGTCGACAATAAATGTTTGATAATTACAATTATAGGTCTCAATTTTTTTAGGGTCGAACGACAGTATACCATTTCGGGTACCGAAGAGTAATTCGCCGGACTGAAGGCGTACGGCACTTTCTTCTTCCATTTTCATATCCATAAAACCATCGTAACGGTCGTAATTGCGGAATGTTTCAGTTTTTTTGTCGAAACGCGAAATAGCATTTTCAGTAGCAAGCCAGAGGCCATTGCTGTTGTCTTCTATTATCGATAAAATTACATTGCTTTTTAAGCCTGTTCGGTTGCTGTATTGTTTAAAAATTGGTCGGTGTTTTTTTTCATCGTAACCGGTTAGTTTGTTTATTCCTCCACCAAATACTCCTGCCCATAAATCCTGTTCGCTGTCTTTATAAAGTACGTATATGTCATTGTCCGATACATTAGAGTTCGCAGTTTCATTGCGGTAAATTTCAAAATCAATTTTATCGGGATTCGTAAAACTGATTGGAAACGAAAGTAGTCCATCGCTCGTACCAACCCACAATCGCCCTTCTTTGTCCTCGGCTATATTTCGCACCTCCATATAAAGTCCGTATCCCGGATGTTTTTCAAAGCTATTGAACTTATTTTTGAATGTGAGTTTGCCCTGTTGCCATTGAGTAAGGTTTAGTCCGCCACCAAACAAGGCTATCCATACACGGTTTTTTGAATCCTCGTAAGTGTAGTATACATCGTTTCCACTCAATGAGTTCGGATTTTCTTCGTCGTAGGTATAGCGCGAAAACCGAAACCCATACCTCGATTTTGGATCCGGCTCTGCCAATACCACACCATTTCCTTTGGTCGAAAACCAGATATTTCCCCGGCTATCTTCCATCATATGATAAACGCTGCCGATGTTGAAACTCTTGTTGTTATATACTTGTTTTACAGCTCCGTATTTGTTTAGTTGATATACTTCAGCGTTTCGGTATGCCACCCAAATATCGCCGTTGCGGGTTTGTTGAAGTGATTTTACCGATTTGTTTTGTGTAAACGAATTGCCCGAAGGGTGTAGCAGATTGAACTGCTGCACCGGGAAACTGATTCGGAATACCCCGAAATTGGTCGAAGAGAGCCACAGTATATTATCTTTGTCCAATAACAAATTGAAAAAGGTAAGTCTTTCATTTGATTTTGTAAATCCGGGATACGACGTTAAGCTTGTAAAACTTAGAGTTGTACGGTCGAAATGATAGGCGTCGCCCGATGTAGATAAAAAGAACATTCCGAGTTCTTTCCCATCCTGCCAGCAAAATGAGCGATTGGCATCACCTGTTTCAAGTTTAAATTGTCGGGAGCTTTTATTGAGTGGGTCGTAGTAAAACAATGTAGATTGATTTAGCACAAACCATACTTTATCGTAACTATCGATAAAGGATTCAGATATATTGAACGTAACCGGGTTCAGTATTTTTTGTGCCTGATTGGTAAGTTCGTTGTATTCAAAAATGCCTTTACCGTATACTGTCACATAAAGTATGCTGTTGTTTACTACTATGTTAGTAATAGCCCCCAGGGTCGAGAAAGTATTTATCCGGCTTATTTGCGAATTATTAATATCGATTTTGAAAATACCACCGCTATTATCGCCTATCCAGAGTTTGTTTTTGTCGAGAGCAGAGCAGGTGAATTGCTGACTGTTTCCCAGCGAAATTTTTTGTAGTATATAATCGGATGGTTTTGAACCAAACGCCTTTCCTTTTACGACTGATAATATCTTAAAATCAAGACCTACCCAACTAATGTGTCTTTTATCCTCAAAAAGTAAATTGCTGGTTTGGCGTTGGGCTCTTTTGGTTTGTGTGTTGTGTAACAATTCTACCTGAATTTTACCATTTCCCAGCGATTTAGCCAACAATAAATCTCTGTTCTTGGTGAGTATCAGCAGGTTTCCATTGGCTTCGCGTTGAATTTTAATAAACTTCGGGCTAACAGTGTATTCATCTTTAATCACATTAAATACGTCGAAATACAACTCTGTTTTTTTATCAAAAAGATATAACTTATGGTCGATGGTTTTTACCCATAAATTACCGTCGTTTGCCTCCACTACATTTTGTATTTTATGGGGTGGAATATCGGCATTGTAATCCTCGCGATTACTATAACTCCTGAACTTTACGCCATCAAAGCTGGTTAATCCGTACCAGGTACCAAACCACATAAATCCGTCGCCATCTTTTACCTGACTAAAAACGGTATTGTGTGGCAAGCCGTTTTCGGATGTATAGTTGTTGATAATCAGGTTGCTGAACGCACTTGCTGATGTGGTGATAAAAATGATTGAAAATATTAGCAGAAGTTTCTTCATACACGAAGCTCTATGTAACCGTTTTTTTTACAAATGTATAAACTATTTCTGTGTTCCGAATTCTGTTTGCTGTTTTTCCACTTCGTCGAGCATTTTTTGCTTTTGCTCATCGGTGAATTTGGCACTTTCTTTTTCGGTTTTTCGATGATTGTTTGTATCCGAAGCCGTTTTTTGTGCCAAATAATTGAACGGAAGCGACGATGGGATACTTTCCAGTTCGATTTCGGCAGCAGTAGGAGCATGCGTTCCTTCGAACTGCACATGTGCTTTTACCTTAATTTTGCCGGTTTTTGTGGTGGAACGTATAAGCACCGGAGCCGAGCCCCATTCCACAGCCCGAGGATTTGCACCTATTTGATGGTCGCCTATAATCTCGCCTTCACCTTCCACCCTGAATACAAAATTATCCTTCGCTAAACGGCGTACATTTCCACTGTCGTCGGTTACTTCGGCCACCACTACTATAAAGTCCGACCCATCAGCAGTTAGTTGTTTGCCTGAATGATCCACATATAATCTTAGTTTTGTTGAACGGCGCGAAGGCATTTTTTTCTCGCTGCAAACTACCTTGCCGTCGATTATTCCTTCTACAACAAAGCTTACCTTTTGCCAGTTTTTTTGTTTGTACGAGTATTCTCTGGCTTCCCAAAAATCGAATACATTCCGGAATACTACCGGTTGGTTGGGCATGTGTGCTGCCATTTTCAGTACGGGTTTTGTCCATGTTTTTTCGCCGTAAGCGGTGAGCCTTACCGAGTCGCAGTTGCTGAAAACCACTATTTCACTATCCGAAAAAGGAGTTATTTCGTTGGCAACAAAAACCATTGGTCCGGTTTCAACTCCATCGGTTTTTTGTAGCGGATTGGTTTGACTTTTGAACATGTAATACGCATATTTAGGCTGACGAAATGCATCAAAAATTCCACCCCAATATGGATCAGGATGATAACCGCGCTGATGATCAAATGGATGCCACTGTGCACCTCCAATAAATTGCCCGGTGCTGTGGTACATTTCGTCGTACGATTTTGCCAATGAAAGTGCCTGCACCAACTGAGGTTTCTCACCCCAGCTCCGACTGGCACGGTTGTTATTGTTGTGAGCGTACCAATCGTCTACATTTTCGCCAAATTCGCGGGTAAAAATACATTGCTTTGCCTTTCCTTCGTCGGTTGGCCATCCATACACTACATCATAGTTTTCTGCAACACCATCAGAGTGCAGGTCGGCGGCAGCACCCGGACGTCCGGGATAAGGAAATTCATCTTTCGTAATTTGCAAAGCCTGCAGCGAAAAGTCCTGCGGAAATCGGGTTTCGTTGAGTATGGGTTCCCAGAGTATAACCGAAGGGTGGTTGCGGTCGCGACGAATCATATTGCGCGTGTTTTGATGTACCAGTTCGGCAAAGCGGGGCTCCTTGTTCCAGTATTGCCAGCCGGGTGTAGCCACAATTATAAACATGCCCAATTCATCACAAGCGTCCATGAATGCCGGATCCTGTGGGTAATGTGCTGTACGTACAATTACACATCCGGCATCGCGAAGTCGTTTTACATCGCGCCATTGTTGCGAATTAGGTACTGCATTGCCCACATACGCAAAGTCCTGATGGCGATTGCCGCCGATTAATTGCCCGTAGGGCTTGTCGTTTAAATAAAATCCGTCTTTGCCTCGAAACTCCGTTTTTCGTATGCCGGCACGCACCATACCACCATCGAGCGCTGTTTTTCCATCTTTCACCAGAATATTGATGTTGTATAAATATGGATGCTCCGGCGACCAC
This sequence comes from Paludibacter sp., assembly GCA_048859825.1. Lineage (GTDB taxonomy): Bacteria > Bacteroidota > Bacteroidia > Bacteroidales > Paludibacteraceae > Paludibacter. Next base: position 413 of record JBLIZK010000097.1, on the reverse strand, counting down.
AACATTGGATTTGCCAGGATGGTTTTTAATTGTGCTGTTTTGCTTTCGCCCGCTTTCAATGCAAGTACAGTGCTTATTTTTTTTACTGTTGTACCGGTTTTGTCGGTAATAGTTGCTTCAACCTGAATTTTCTTTGCTTTGTTACCGGCATTTCTTACTTCAGTGTTTACATAAATGTCAGCGCTTTTTGCGCTAATGTTATTGTAATGAACAAATACACCTCCACCAGCAACTTTGTTTGCCTCAATGGCATCAGTGATTGCAATTTTGTTTTTGCAAATCATCCATACATCGCGGTATATGCCGCCATGGTAAGCAAAGTCCAGTGTGTATTGTGGTTTGCCCGGAGGATAGTTTTTGTCGTTGCTGTTGTCGGTCATTACGGCCAGCAAGCAAGTATCGCCGGCTAATGC
>JBLIZK010000096.1:0-3695 GCA_048859825.1 Paludibacter sp. | reverse complement strand
CAAAACTCAGGTTTTTTACACAATTTATTGGGATTGGGTTATTGGCCATCGCTTTATTAAATTCTTGCGACGAAACGGTAAAGGACGAGGATGTACCGGTAATTGATATATCGGCAACTGACGCTTTTCCGCAAAACTGCGTTACAGTATACAGAGGAGAGGATTTTGTGTATAAAATCCGACTGACCGATAATATGGAGTTGGGTTCGTACAGCATCGAAATGCATCATAATTTCGACCATCATACGCACAGTACTTCTTCGGTTGAATGTGAGCTTGATTCAATAAAGTCAGCATTAAGTCCTCTGTTGTTTATTTCTCAATATGCTATACCCGCTCAATTGAAAGAATACACTGCAACGGGAACAATTTCAATTCCGGAATCGGTAGATACAGGCGATTATCACTTTATGATTCGCGTAACCGATGCCTCGGGATGGCAAACTTTTGAAGGCATTAGCGTGAAAGTTGCTGAAAGGGTTAACTAGTTATTTTACAAGCATAATGTGGTTTTTAATACTCATTATGCCTGTGATTTTTTCATCAGAAACAATAGTAGTTTTTCTAAAAACAAATGGTTACTGTAAAAATGGATATGCGAGTAGGCCGCCAATACATTTTTATAGCGTAAACCTCCCTTCCACGATTTTTGTGTTTCGGTTTTGCTCATGCTGAATTCCATGTTGTAATTTGCACCCGATTGTTTTTCAATTAAACGCGAATGATGAAGTTCGTGCGCTTTTGTTGATACGTCGTTCCAGTGTACGTGGCAATACCCGAAATTCTGAAGTCGCAGCGTCATTTCGGTTTTACAGTTAAACACAGCACACATTTCGTGGTATTCCTCATCAAAAGGCTGTATTCCTTCGGTTAAATACATCAATCCACCGCATTCGGCATAAACAGGCATATTGTTTTCGGCAGCCTGACGTATGCTCTTCCGCATAGATGTATTCTTACTTAAATCCCGTGCAAAAACTTCGGGGTAGCCACCTCCCAAATAAAGTGCATTCGCCTCTGCCGGAATTGAATGGTCGTTGATTGGACTAAAACAGATGATTTTAGCGCCATTTTCGGTCAATAAATCCAAATTCGACTGGTAATAAAAACTAAAAGCTTTGTCGCGTGCCACACCAATTACCAAACCAGTTAAATCGGGCATTGATAGGGAATTTTTCTGAGTTGTACGTTTTTCTATTATGGTATTTAGCAGTAATTTCTGTATATCGGTATGCTGTAGTAAAAGGTCGGCAATACGATTGATTTTTTCGTTGATACTTTCCGTTTCACTTGCCTGTATCAATCCCAAATGGCGGCTTTCGAGACCAATTTCAGAGTCGGGTGGGAGATACCCCAAACATGTAGTGTGGCAGTTGGCTTCGATATATTGTTTCAAAAATGCAAACTGCTCGTCGGAATAAACATGATTCAGAATAACACCGGCCACATGAATTTCTTTATCGAACTGAATAAAACCATTGACGATAGCTGCTACACTTTGATAAAGCGACTGACAATTTACGACCAATACCACCGGTAACCGGAGCTTTTTAGCCAGTTCGGCAGTGCTCCCCAAACTTTCACTCCCCAAACCATCGAACATGCCCATAACACCTTCCACAATGGCTATATCGCTGTCTTTCGAATATTTTTCGAAAAGTAGATTTAACGAAGATTCGTCCATCAGATAACTATCCAGATTATGCGAAGTGCTTCCGGTGGCAAGCGAATGAAAGGCCGGATCGATGTAATCGGGTCCGGTTTTAAAAGCTGCAACGCGCATTGACATTCGGCTAAAAAGTCGCATTATGCCCATTGTAATGGTTGTTTTACCACATCCGCTATTGGTGCCTGCCAGTATAAATCCGTTTGTCATAGTGTAGTTATTTTGTTGATAAATAGGTAAATGGATACTAAGATTAGAATCGTTGTTATTAGCATTGCCCACTCTGTTTTGTGGTTTATGGCAATTGAAGTGTTCATGTCCTCGTGAGTTATCTCACGGGGAGAGGAGCCTATATAAGGTTTTTCAACAGGCTTACCGAAGTAATTGGAAGGACCACCAAACCGGCATTGAAGCAGAAGTGCCAGGGCAGCTTCAGGATAACCTGAGTTCGGACTTGAATGATTTTTTCCTTCACGCAAAACTGCTTTTGTTAGTTTTAGCTTACCAGCTACCATTAGCATAAGCAGGGCGGTTAACCGGGCAGGCAGATAATTCGCTACATCGTCAAGCCGGGCTGCAAAACGTCCAAAATGCAGGAAACGTTCATTTTTATAGCCTATCATTGAATCGAGCGTGTTAATCATTTTATACGCCAACATACCCGGAGCTCCGAGTATTGCAAACCAAAACAGCGGCGCTACCACACCATCACTCAGGTTTTCGGCCAATGTTTCGAGGGCTGCTGTTCGTATTTGCTGTGGATTGAGTTGCTGCGTATCGCGCCCCACAATACGTGCCAACTGCCGGCGACCTTCATCGGTCGACCTGCCAAGAGCTTCGAAAACCCACTTCACTTCGCGCCGAAGTGTTAAACCTGCTAAACAATAGAAAACTATTAGCCCCTGTAGTAAAAACGACGCCCACAAAGCCTTATCGTTCAGAAATTTTATTGTATAATGGCTAATTAAAAAGGTGCCTGATACGAGCAGTATAGTTGTAAATGCACCTTTGAGTATGCGAAACTTAGCCCTGTTCAGTTTTCGTTCAAAAAAGGAAATAGCTTTTCCGAAACCCACCACAGGGTGAGGTAAGCGGGTGGGGTCGCCTGCAATTTGGTCCAGAAAAAAACCAACAAAAAGTGCCAATATTACAGTAATTGTGCTTGCCATAGTTTTATTTCCTGAATCAAAAGATTGTTTTTATCGGGTTGTAGCGTTAACAAGCGAATATACTGACTGTTGTCGTCGAAAAAGCTGGACGCATCGCGAACCAGAATCTGTTTTTGTAGTAAATGCTTTTTAAGGTCAGCTGCTTTTCCACGTTTCAGTTTTAGCAGAAAAAAAGGGGTTGAACTTTCGATAGCTTCAAAACCATCCAGTTCATTTAATGCGTTCACAAAACTATCTTTATCCTTCAGCCAGTTATTTATATTAAAATTATCGCTGTAATTACTGATAAAAAACCGTATGGCTTCAGCAGCCAGGGCATTTACCGACCACGGAATGGAGAAGCGACCAATTTGTTTGATAATGGCTTTATTGGAACAAATATAGCCCATTCGCAGACCGGGAACAGCATAACGTTTTGTAAATGAGTAAAGAAAGACTGCATTGCTGTACTGTTGTGCCAGCCCTATAAAAGGTGTGGGTGTTTGGCAAAATTCTCTGAACGAAATATCGAAAACAAAAGTGATATGGGGAAACTGTTGCAGTAATTTTTCGCATATCAACGCATCAAAAACCCTTCCATCGGGATTGTTTGGCGTACATATCCAGGCTAAACCGGGTTTGTGCTCTGCCAAAGCCTTTTCAATATCGAATGCCGTGGAGTGTACAATTTTGTGATTATTCAACCGACAAGCTTTTTCGTATTCCGAAAATGTGGGCTTTATAATGAGCGACACAGAACCTGCAAAACACTGCGCAATCAGATAAATTCCCTCTATTGAGCCATTGGTTATGAGCAGTTCATCGCTTTCGGTTTGCAGGTTTCCAGCCAAAAGTGTGCATAAATCAGCCTGATGCTCTTC
>JBLIZK010000095.1:0-3170 GCA_048859825.1 Paludibacter sp. | reverse complement strand
CTATTGTGTGTGGGAACGAAATCGGTGCTTATGCTCTAATAGGTGCCGGTGCCGTGGTTACTAAAGCTGTTAAAGCTTATGCTTTGGTTAAGGGAAATCCGGCACGACAATCCGGATGGGTGAGTGAATATGGGCACAAGCTAAACTTTAATGCATCCGGAATAGCTCTTTGTCCTGAGACCGGACAAGAGTATTTGTTTAAAGAAGGAAATGTTGTAAGAGTGAAATAACAAAAATAGAATGATAAAATTTGCAGTTATAGGGCAGGGACACATAGGTAAACGTCATGCCGAAATGATTCGTCGAAATCCGAATTCACAATTAGTGGCGGTTTGCGATACAGCCTCAAAAGAAAGCTTGAAACTGGAGGATGTTGAAGTGCCTTACTTCACGTCGTACGACGATTTCCTGAGTTCCGGGATTGATGTTGATGTAATTTGTATTTGTACGCCCAACGGTTACCATGCCGATTATGCCGTAAAAGCGCTGGAAAACAGAAAACATGTGGTATTGGAAAAGCCTATTGCATTGAATAAAGTGGATGCTGAACGTATTCTTTTTAAATCGCTGGAATATTCACACCATGTGTTTTGTGTAATGCAAAACAGATATTCACCACATTCGGTTTGGCTGAAAGAATTAATTGATAATAAAACCCTTGGCGATATCTATATGGTGAAGCTTGATTGTTACTGGAATCGTGATGACCGCTATTATAAAAAGGGTAACTGGCATGGTGATTTACAATTGGATGGTGGTACGCTTTTCACACAGTTCTCGCACTTTATTGATATTATGTACTGGCTTTTTGGCGACATACAAAACATCAGGGGAAATTTTGCCGATTTCAATCATAAAAACCTGACTGATTTTGAAGATAGTGGAGTTGTTACCTTCGATTTTATTAATGGAGGTATGGGATGCTTGAATTATTCTACGGCTGTTTGGGATACAAATCTGGAAAGTAGTATAACAATTATAGGGTCGAAAGGTACGGTTAAAGTGGCTGGTCAGTATATGAACGAGGTTACTTACTGTCACGTTAAAGATTATGTTATGCCTGAGCTGGCGCCTTCTAATCCACCTAACGACTATGGATTGTACAAAGGCTCGGCTCAAAATCACCACTATATTTTCGAAAATGTAGTGGAAAAACTGAATTACAAGGGAACAATTACAACGAATGTACTGGAGGGTTTGAAAGTCGTAGATATTATTGAACGTATCTATGCTGTACGCGACCAACAGTGGAAAAAGACTAAAGAATAATATAGTATGTTACAACGTATTCAAACACTTTATTTATTGCTGGTGGTAGTACTTACCTCTATCACATTATTTACGGTACAGGCCGGTTTTATTTCGAACACCAATGTGGCTACCCAGTATATACTCAATTTTAAGGGTGTATCACAGGTTCTGCCAAACGGACTGTCTCTAGTACAAAACACCTGGGCGTTAACAGCAATTTCGGCGTTAATACCGGCTGTGGCATTGGTTACCATATTTTTATTCAAAAAACGCTTTTTACAAATCAGATTGTCTATTGTAAATATTGTTTTATTGGGTGGTTATTATGCGCTTTTATTTATTTATCTTTGGCAGGCAGGTGTTCAATTGGATGCAAAGTGGTATCTGAAAATTGTAACAGCCTTTCCGTTAGTAAGTATTGTACTTACATTTATGTCGTTACGTGCAATCGGACGCGATGAAGCACTAATTAAGTCGCTGAACCGAATCCGATAAACGTTATTACTTAATACTCAAAAATTATGAAACATTTCCCTCCATCCGAACTAATTGTGAATGCTGATGGCAGTAGATGCCAGCTGCATCGGAAACCAGAGCAACTAGCTGATAATGTTATTCTTGTAGGTGACCCGGGAAGGGTTGCGTTGGTAGCTGATTATTTCGATACGCAGGAATGTTCAGTTTCGAGCCGCGAATTCAATACAACTACCGGTACATATAAAGGGAAACGTATTTCAGTCATTTCTACCGGTATTGGTACAGACAATATTGATATTGTTATGAACGAACTTGATGCGTTGGCCAATATCGATTTGGAACAACGCATTGAAAAACAACAGTTCAGACAATTAACCATTGTGCGTATTGGTACCTCTGGAGGAATGCAACCTGATATTCCACTGGGTAGTTTTCTTATTTCTGAAAAATCAGTTGGTTTTGATGGTATGTTAAACTTTTATGCCGGACGTAATGCTGTTTGCGATTTAGCGTTTGAGCAGGCACTTACCACTCATTTGGTTTGGAATACACAATTGGCAGCACCTTATGTAGTGGATGCTGATACCGAACTGGTAAACCGAATTGGACAACAGGATATGTTACGTGGTGTAACAATATCAGCAAATGGTTTTTATGGCCCTCAGGGGCGCGTGTTGCGGTTAAATCTTGCCGATATGCAACTCAACGATAAAATTGAGTCGTTCCGTTATCAACAATATAAAATTACAAACTACGAAATGGAGGGCTCGGCTATAGCCGGACTTGCCAAAATGATGGGACACAAAGCTATGACGGTATGCTGCATAATTGCTAATCGTCGGGTGGAAGCTGCAAACACTGATTACAAGCCTTATATTGAGAAACTGGTAACTACAGTGCTCGATAGGATATAAGCTAAATATTTTCTGCTTTAAAAAGCGGGATTCTCACTAAATTGTATGCAAAATATTACTGATATTCACTCTGCCCCGGGCATTGTTGGCAACACGATAGCTGCTATTTCAACTGCGCCCGGTGTGGGTGGCATTGCTGTTATACGTGTGTCGGGTAGCGATGCGTTTAATGTTGCCGATGCAGTATTTCGGTCGGCAAATAAACTAAATCCGGTCAGTTCCCAATCAGCAAATACGGTTGTGTTCGGTACTATCGAAGAGGCTGGTGAGTTAATTGATGAGGTATTGGTTACTGTTTTCAGAGCTCCACACTCGTTTACCGGCGAAAATGTGGTAGAAATAGCCTGCCATGGTTCAGTATATGTACAACAAAAAATTCTCATGCTTTTGTTGTCAAAGGGCTGTAGGTTAGCTATGCCCGGCGAATTTACACAACGTGCATTTCTGAATGGCAAAATGGACCTTTCGCAGGCTGAGGCTGTGGCCGATTTAATTGCATCATCATCAGCAGCCTCACATCGGATGGCG
>JBLIZK010000094.1:0-7692 GCA_048859825.1 Paludibacter sp. | reverse complement strand
TGTTTTTGATGTGTCAGGTACTATTTTTCTGACTTCTGCGCTCAGTATTACGAATCCGAATATTACCATAGCCGGACAAACTGCACCGGGCGATGGTCTATGTATTGCCGATTATCCATTTACCATCAATGCAAATAATGTAATTCTACGTTTTTTACGTTTTCGCTTGGGCAACAGAAATGTAGCTTATCACGAAGGTGATGGATTAGGAGGTATGGATAAAGAAAATATTATGGTGGATCATTGCTCGGTTAGTTGGAGTATTGATGAATGTTTATCGGTTTATGGTATGAAAAATTCTACTGTACAATGGTGTATCGCTTCGCAAAGTCTGCGAAACTCTGGACATGTGAAAGGAAACCATGGTTACGGTGGCAACTGGGGTGGCTCAGGTGCTTCGTATCATCATAACCTGATGTGTCATCACGATAGTCGCACACCACGCCTTGGCCCGCGCACTGGAACACAAACCGATGAGCGCATGGATATGCGCAATAATGTAATATACAATTGGGGTGGTAACGGATGCTATGGTGGCGAAGGTATGAATGTGAATATCATCAATAATTATTATAAACCGGGGCCTTTAACCAAAACAAAGAGTGCATATATACAATACCGAATAGCTGCCATCGGAATAAGAACAACCCAATACGTTACTGATAATCCCTCTTTTGCACCTATGTGGCATATATGGGGCGATTATTTTGTAAATGGTAATTATGTGAAAGACAATACTACAGTTACTGCCGATAACTGGACAAACGGAATTTATGCTCAAATTAACAATTCTACAGTGGACAATACATTTACTCAGACCACTAAGGATACTATGAAATTAAATGCTCCGATAAACTATCAGGCTGTAACCACACATACTGCCGAAATGGCCTATGAACGGGTTTTGAGTTATGCCGGAGCATCGCTTAGGCGTGATGCTCTGGATGCTGTAATGGTAAGTGATACCCGAAATGGTGTGGCTACTTATACCGGCACCGGTTCTGGTTTGCCCGGGATAATTGATACTCAGGAGGACCTAAAGCCAACGAATGCTGCATCAGATTGGAGTCCGTGGCCAGCATTAACTTCAACTACTGCTCCCGTTGATACTGATCAGGACGGGATGCCTGATACATGGGAAGTTGCAAATGGATTAAATATAAATGATGCTACCGACAGAAATACACTTAATGCGCAAGGTTACACCATGCTTGAAGTGTATATGAATAGTTTGGTACAATCCATAATGGACGGAGGTAATGCGGGAGGTACGCTGATGCAACAAGGATATCCTGAAACGCCCGTTGTCCCATCAACAAACTTTACCATTTCGACAGTTACTTACGAAGGTGCAACAGTTGCAACAACATGGGAATTTCAAAAAGGTTTTACGGTTTCAAATACGAATAATAAAGGTTATGCCACCGGGAGTGATAACAGGATAAAATTTTCGAATGGTACTAAATTTACCATTAATCCTCCATCTGGAATAGCTGTGGATAGTGTGAATTTTGAAGGTTATAACAATTATGCCGGAACCGATGCTTATTTGAGTGAACTAAACGGGGTGAGTTTTACAGCATCGCAATATGTTTTTACACAAAAAACGGCTTCGGGCAGTGCCGTAATCTGCTCACGAACTATACCGTTTAGCTCGCCTGTATCGGCTCCGTTTTCCTTTACATTTGCGGGGAACCAGGTGGTGTTGAAAATCACTGTTTACTATAAAACAGTTTCTACAGGTGTTGATTCAGCGTTTTTATCACCTCTTGATCCGAATGGTGTGACTAATATTTATTCAATTGATGGAAAATTGTTAAGGGCTAATGTGGTGCGCCGCGATGTCAGAAAGAATTTGTCGAAAGGAATTTATATTATCGACAAACAAAAATTCATGATTGGTTATTAGTTTGTTGCGCCAAAACTTCAATTACCTTTTGAGCTGAACCGTGCAGTTCCAAAAGTTGCATAGCACGGTTTTCATCCACGCCTGTCGAATCGCAGATGATACGAATTGCTCTATTCCTGAGTTTTAAGTTCGTGGGTTTCAGGTTCACCATTTTATTTCCTTTTACCCTTCCAAGCTGAATCATTGTGGCGGTGCTAATCATGTTCAGTACCAGTTTTTGTGCAGTGCCCGATTTCATTCGGGTACTGCCTGTTACATATTCAGGACCTACTATCAGTTCAATTGCAATTTCAGCTTCAGCAGCTACAGGTGAATCCTGGTTGCAAACTATGGCCCCGGTTAATAAACCCTGATTTCGGGCTGCACGTAGTCCGCCAATTACGTAGGGAGTGGTGCCTGATGCAGCTATGCCAATGATTGTGTCGTATTTATGCAGCTGCTTGCTTTTTAAATCTTCCCAGGCAGCATTCATATCGTCTTCGGCATTTTCTACAGCATTGCGCAGCGCTGTGTCGCCTCCTGCAATTATTCCGTTTACCATGCCGGCCGAAACACCGTAGGTTGGAGGTATTTCTGAAGCATCAAGAACACCTAACCGCCCGCTGGTGCCTGCGCCGATGTAAAAAATACGTCCACCAGCCAACATACGTTCCACAATTTTTGTGACCAGAAGTTCAATCTCGGGAATTGCTTTGGCTACAGCAAGTGGAACTTTTGTGTCTTCGGCATTTATTTCCGATAAAATTTCCGCAACCGACTTTTTCTCTAAATCGGAATAGGAGGAGTCTTGTTCGGTAATACGGTTATTAAGCATGGATTTAGTCATTGTGAGTGTGATAATCGATTAGCCCATCCATTGGTTGTTTAACAATTTTTGCTGTTTTTATTTCACATTCAGTGGCTGCCTGTTCCAGTACTGTTCTGAAATAATAAGCTACTGAGCCTACAAAAGCTGTTTCATGTTGTTTGTAATCATATTGCTGTACATTTCGTTCAAAGAAACGCACGAAATTATCGAATACCAGTTTGTAAATAGCCGGATGCGATAAGTTCTCAGCCAAAAAAGGAGTAAACTGAGCCAGAAATCGGTTTGGGAATGGTTTTTTATATACATTATCGAGAATATAAGCCGGAGTTAATTCGTATTTGTCTAAAAAAAGCGATGTAATATCCGATGGTAACTGATTTTTTAAACAATCCGATATAAACTGTTTTGAAAGTACGGCTCCACTTCCTTCGTCGCCCAAAATAAAACCAAGTGGCGATACGTTTTGCACAATCTGCAATCCGTCGTAAAAACAGGAGTTCGATCCTGTTCCTAAGATGCAGGCTATTCCTTTTTTGTAGCCAAAAAGTCCGCGGGCTGCACCCAGTAAGTCACTTTCTACAACAATTTCAGCCAGATTGAAGTGCCCTTTAAGTGCATTTCGGACAATCGTTTTTTTTTCTTCGAAAGCGCATCCGGCACCGTAAAAGTAGATTTTATTTATACTGTCTGACTTTAGCTTCGGTAAAAGTTGGTCATCCAGCATTTTGGCAATATCGTCCTGCGATTGAAAAAAAGGATTTATGCCCGGGGTGTAAATCTCTGTTAATACAGATTGCTTGTCAATGAGTATCCATTGAGTTTTGGTGGAACCACTATCGGCTATTAGTATCATGCTGTGTGAAGTAATTTTTCTCTTACAAAATAACGGAAATTGTGCGAGTTATCAAAGCTGGTTCACGAACTATTTGTCGCTTTTCAATGTCCCGGTTTTTCATTTTTAGGATAGAAGAATCGAGTTTCATCCTGAAATATCCTTCGTTTATCGGGAATTAACACTATTTCACCAAATAAATATTGGCATAAATAAAAACTTACTTTACTTTTGTTATCGTTATTCGATAAATAATACATATAAAACAAAAATTAATCAATGAAAAACTTTTTAATGGCTCTGTTGGTTTTTGTACCATTCTTACTGAATGCTCAAACAACTGCTTCAAAATTTTTTGTAAAAGGACAGGCTGTGGACTCCGTATCAGGCGAGACACTTCCTTATGTAACTTGTTCGGTAGCGCCGGAGAAAAACCCAAAACAAATTATTACGCGTTTTGCAGGAGATTTGAATGGGAACTTTAATGGTGAATTAAAAACGCCCGGAAGTTATATTCTTGTAGTATCCTGTGTGGGTCAAACACCTGCTATTCGCAAATTCAGTGTGTCGGCAGCTCAACCACAGATGCAATTTGGAAAAATCAAATTGGGAGCCGGAGGTGAAACTCTGAAAGACGTGAATGTAGTGGCTGTACGTCCTATTATTAAAGCAGAAGCCGACAAAATTACCTACGATACTGAGCAGGATCCTGAATCAAAATCGTCGACCGTTCTGGACATGATGCGTAAAGTACCTATGGTGACAGTGGATGGTCAGGACAATATACAATTAAAAGGATCGTCGAGTTTTAAGTTTTTCCTAAACGGAAAACCGACTAACATGTTTAATAATAATCCCGGATTGATATTGAAAAGTATGCCGGCAAACATGGTGAAAAACATAGAGGTTATTACACAGCCGGGTGCCAAATACGATGCTGAAGGAGTGGGAGGTATTATTAATATTGTTACCATGCAACAAACAGCCGCTAAAGGTTATTCGGCTACCATTAACGCGCAGGCTACTTCGCGTGGTTCCTATGGTGGAGGGCTTAATCTGATGATTCAAAGCGGTAAGTTCAGTTTCTCGGGAAACTATAATTATATGTACAACCAACAATTTCCGGTAACTACCAGCACTGAGCGCGAATCGTTTGTAGCTGGCGCTCCATACCCTAAGGGCAAACAGGTAGCTACAGTTGAAAACCCAACACCCATGCAGTTTGGTAGCGGACAATTAAGTTATGAACTTGATTCAGCAAACATGTTTACATTTTCGTTCAACCGTCGTTTCGGCCGTCCAAACAGTGAAACCGATGCCATAACAGAAAACTTTAATGCTGCGGGCGATACTTTGTTTCGGTATAGTCAAAACAGCACACAAAAACAATCGTGGGGATCAACCGACTTCGGACTTGACTATCAGCGCTCCTTTAAAAAGAAAGGCGAAAACCTTACTCTTTCGTATAAATTAAGCAATACGCCTAATAGCAGCGACTATATCTCAAAAAATACGATAGACCCAATGTATACAACGTTGCCACAGGCCAGATTAGCCCAATTGAGTAAAAGTGTGAACGAAGCCAATACCAATGAGCATACTTTTCAGGCCGATTATACCAATCCAATAGCTAAGGGACATACTTTCGAAGCTGGTTTAAAATATATTCGACGTCTCAATAGCAGTGAAACCGACGAATCGTACAAATATTTCAATTTTGCAATTCCATATCCTTACGAACCTTATGTGGCTTTTGATACTATTTCATCGTTTAATAATGATCAGGATATACTTGGTGCCTATGCCAGTTATACCGGCAATATCAAAAAATGGAGCTTAAAAGGTGGTTTACGCTATGAATATACCTGGTTGAAAGCCCGATTCAATGAGTCTGATCGCAATTTCGAAACCGATTATCCTGTGCTAGTACCATCGGCAATAATTACGTACCGTATTACCGATATGCAAAGCCTCAAACTAGGATATAACATGCGTATTCAGCGTCCAAGCATTAGTTATCTGAATCCGTATGTCGACCGTAAAGACCCGAATTATGTATCGTATGGTAATCCGAATCTCGACCCCGAGAAAAGCCATAACCTTACTTTCGGATATAGTAGCTTTGCCGCTAAGTACAATATTAGTGCAGAACTCTCTTATACATTCGTGAATAATGGTATAGAAGAATATTCATTTATTCAACCCGGAAGCACAATTCAGGAAATTACTTATGATAATATTGGTCATAAACAACAATATAATCTGAATCTTTTTGGGAATTATCGTGGTTTAAAATGGCTTAGCGTATATACCAACTGTAATTTGGGATATGTTAGTATGAAAAGCTCCGACAATACCATGTCCAACGAAGGGTTCACCGGACGTATGTTTCTGGGCAGTACGTTTATGTTGCCAAAAGATTTCCGTATCAGCTTAGGCGGTGGTGGAAATCTGCCTCAGATTAACTTGCAGGGTAGTCAGTCGGCATTTTATTTCAGCTACATGGCCCTGTCAAAAGATTTCCTGAAAAAGCGATTAAATGTATCGATCAGTGGAGTATATCTGCCGCAGTCGCATATCAAAATTAAAACTACTGGTATTGATAGTGAAACCGGGGCTACTACGTTTAAACAATATACAGATGTGCATCTAACCAGTAACACCGAATTGCGTTTAAACATTTCGTACCGTTTAGGAAATATGAGTACTCAGGTAAAAAAAACAAACAAAACCATTTCGAACGACGATCAAAAAGAGAAATCGAACAGTGGTGTTGGCGAGTCGCCCATGTAAAACAATATCTTAACTATACAATTAAAGGCAGAAACTATTCAGCATGTAACTATGCTGTAGTTTCTGTTTTTTTTTAAACTCCCGCTCTTTTAACTCTTACAAAAAAATAGTATCTTCAAATTACCCCCATCACTTCATCCATGATTGTTCTCATTCATTCATTCATTTACAGCTTATTTTTCAGGAATTGACCGGTATAAGATTTCTCACAGTGGACAATGTCCTCGGGTGTACCTTCGAAAACCAGATATCCGCCACCGTCGCCGCCTTCGGGACCTATGTCAATAATGTGGTCGGCACATTTAATTACCTCGGGATTATGCTCAATAATTAGTAGCGTATGTCCCTTGGCTATTAATGCGTCGAAGGCTTTAAGCAAGGTTTTTATATCGTGAAAATGCAAACCGGTAGTAGGTTCGTCGAAAATATAAATTGCTGGTTCCGGCTTTTCGTTGGCCAAAAACGAGGCCAGTTTTACCCGCTGACTTTCACCGCCTGATAGCGTACTGCTCGACTGTCCGAGTTTCACATATCCAATTCCCACGTCCTGTAAGGGTTTCAGGCGTTTTACAATCTTTTTCTCGGTATTGCCCTGATGCGCACCAAAAAACTCTATCGCCTGATTAACGGTCATTTCCAATACATCGAAAATACTGGCTCCGTGATAGTTTACTTCCAGAATATCCTGTTTGAAACGCTTGCCGTGACAATGCTCACACTCAAGCACCAAATCGGCCATGAACTGCATTTCTACCGTAACCGTTCCTTCGCCCTGACATTCCTCGCAGCGGCCACCCTCCGTATTAAACGAAAAGTGCGATGCGGTGTATCCCATTTGTTTGGATAGTTGCTGGTCGGCATATAGTTTGCGAATCTCATCGTAAGCCTTGATATAAGTTACAGGATTAGAACGCGACGATTTTCCTATCGGGTTTTGGTCTACAAATTCCACATCCTTGGCCATTTGCATGGAGCCTTTCAGAGCGCCAAACTGTCCGGTGCGGTCGGCTACGCCGCCATAATATTTTTTGAGTGCTGCATAAAACACATTGCGTACCAACGATGACTTACCCGAACCACTAACACCCGTCACCACTGTCATTACATGAAGCGGAAACTTCACGTCAATGCCTTTTAGGTTGTTTTCGCGTGCACCGAGCACTTCTATATAATTGTTCCATTTACGCCGATGGAGCGGTACCTCAATTTTTTCCTCACCAAGCAAGTATTTTAACGTAAATGAGTTCGAAATTTCCGGAATCCTATTTTCTGCTTCATTATCCGAAGATGGGGAAATGTGTGGGAGCGACGATGGAGAACCTTCGAACACTACAGATCGGAAGAGCACAC
>JBLIZK010000093.1:0-5046 GCA_048859825.1 Paludibacter sp. | reverse complement strand
AATAGTTTGTTGTACGAAGCATTAATTCCTTTCAGTATTTTTGTTCGTAAAGTATTTGTTTCTTGTGCTGTCATATTTGAATTATTTTATCGTAAATTTTTTGATCCCAGACCTTAATATTTTCTCTTGTATTGCCTTCTGCAATGACTTTAGATGGTGGATTAGAGTTATCTATAAGCATCCAAAAATCGCAGAACTGCATATAAAGTTTTAAAAAATTTCGAAGTCCATTTGTATATCTGCGAATTATAACATCCTCCGGGATATTATGTCCGCCATTTATTACACGTTCTTTTACGCGCTCAATTGCTAACTCAGTACTATTAAGCCAAAAATAGATAAGTGTAACATAATAACCTTTTGAATTTGCTTCTTTGATAGTATTTACATACGATTTTGATGCCAAAGTAGTTTCAAAAGCAAAATCCGACTGAGCATTCAACAATTCCTGGATTCGTTTAAGCATAATACGACCAGCCTCAATTGCAACTTTTTCAGGTTGAAAGGGCGACAGCCCTTTAGCAATCTCATCGGCATTTACAAATTCTTTACATTGTAGCATTTCAGGCAATACAGTGTACGATGCTGTAGTTTTACCAGCGCCATTACAGCCCGAAATAATATAAAGATTTGGCATGTTTAAATTTGTAAAGATTAAAATACCGGAATTATTGAAGGCAAAGATAATAAAAACAGGTTAATGAGGCAATATTATTAATGGATAGTTGACAGTTGATAATGGATAGTGGATAGTTAATAGTTCTTGGCTGCGCCAAGCGGCAGAGCCGAGCGGCGGTTGATTTGTGGTGGGTAATACAAGAACTATTTTCCTCGTTACACTCGGAATGACCGGCTTGGATGGTATAGAATAATCCGTCGTTCGGGTTTTGTTGAATAATGAAACTTAGTTCACGACGGGTGCAGTTTGACTTGTGTCGCTGTAAGTGCATATAATAGCATTGAACATATTTTGTGCAGCGGCTTTGAATAAAAGAAATGAATGTCATTCCGAACGAAGTGAGTGAAATAAATGCGATTGTTGTTAGTTTCCAGTTAGTTGGCCTTCGGCGTTTATTGGGCTTCGCTGTTGTTTTGGCTACGCCGTTAGTTGGCCTGCGGCGTTGTTATTCGTGTATATTCTTGGTAAACCAAGCGGCAAGCCGATTACGTGTTATTAACTTCGCTGACCGTTGGTTCGTAGTTGAATTGTAGTTATATTAAGTTGTACAGCAATACCTTTCACCAATACTTTTCCACATTTCCAACCTTCCAACCTTCCAACCTTCTAACTCTCCACTTTTCTAACTTTCCACCTTCCTACCTTTCTAACCTTCCAACTTTCCAACTTTCCACCTTTCCACCTTTCCACCCTTCTAACTCTCCACTTTTCTAACTTTCCACCTTCCTACCCTTCTAACCACCTTCACAAATCCAACTGCCCCAACAATTCCCACCAGGTTAAAGGCCATATCCACGGGGTCGACACTACGGTTGAAGCTGTAGTGTTGCAAAAATTCCAATGACAGCGATAGCACAAAAAAAGCAGCAGCCACTTTGTATATTCCGGGTTTTAGTTGCAGGGCGAGTAGGAGGGTAGTAGCTACAAAATAATATCCGCCATGCGTAATGAGGTCGATGTACCAGTGATGTTCACTCACCACCATGCGTTCGGGGTGCAGGTCGGGCCATAAGCAAAGCGCTGTGGTGATGCAAACAATGAGTATAAGTGCAATGTACCTGAACATATGAGTTTTTATTTGGTGTGTACCTGCAAATATAGGGATAAATTATGAATGGATTGATATATACAGGGCTGATTGTGTGCAGTATAGTAACTGATACGCTGAGTTAATAACCTGCGGTAGCCCAATGTTTTTTCATCACCTGATTTTTAAGTATACTCAGGTTCATGCCAAGCGATTCAATGCAAAGCAGCAAACGGTTGTTTTTTATACGTAGTATTTTACCACTTGTTTTGTTAAGAGCTCCACAGCAGATAATTACTTCTTCGTTGGTCATAAAGTGGCACTCGTTCAGAGCCGCTTTGCAGCAAAAGTCTTTAATGGCTTCAATTTCGTGTGGGCGCACTATGGCCGGAGCACGGTTATAATACACTATACGCGATACGCCATACAGAGAAGTGAGTGTGCGGAGTTTTTCGTCGGTAGTGCGTACAAATACATAGGAGGTAAACAGCGGAATTTCTACGGTTTTTACCCGGTCGCTCCAGCGGCGTTGTTGCAGGTGTATGGGTACATAGGTTTCAATGCCTTCCAGTCTTATTCTGTCTTCGACGCGTCGTTCGGCTTTGGCAGCAGTGTATAAAACATACCAGTTCATTCGTAAGCAAGGTTTAAACGGTTAGATAAGAGGGTTATTTATGTGTTAAATGATAAACAAAAGAGTGATAGCAAATTTGTTCGGGTAAGGTGCCGAACCGTGGAAAACCACATCCCGAAGGATATAAAACAGTTTTTTCAGTCATCGGAATTAAATTGATAAGGTGTTGAATTGTTGCTTTTGTAAGAAGCTTTTTTATTTGTGCTCAAATATACATATTTGTTGTTGAATATTAACGGGCATGTTAATGAATAAATTGCCATAATAATATATATTAACAATTTTATTGGTACGCCTGTAACATTAACCGGTTTTGCACGGGATATCACCGCTACGCGGCTATTGTTCTGGTATATCCACCATTTTTTCTATAAATATGACTGGACGCTGTCCCTTTTTATATCGATTATTGATTTATTTCGGGTGTTACGCCATCTTAGTAATCAGAAAAGCAGAAAAGACCGGCTCAATCATTGAACCGGTCTTTTCATTCTCAAACCTATATCAAACCAAATTTTATTTCATCAACGTAGGTAAAACCAACGAAATAATAAGAATAGCCATACCGGTAACCAGTACCACCACTGTTTTGGAACCGGCTCCCTTCCATTCCTTCAGCAATATACCCCATACATTGCTGAACGTTACATTCAGCGACATGAGTATACTCCACGAGAAAGCCAGCATCACTGGGTTATCGATAAAGCTTTTGCCTAATTCAAGGCCAAAAAACTGCGAGTACCAAAGCACTCCGGCAAGGGCCGAAAACAATACATTGTTTACAAATACATTTCCGGGTACGCCAAAATAGTCTTTGATAGTTTTGTTTTTTACATTCTGGTAAAGGCAATATACTGCATTGGTAATAAAACCACCCATAGTAATTAATAAGATGGCCGGAAGTCCGGCATACAATGCATCGGTACCCAGGCCGATAGCAAAGTCCTTGATAGGAGTTGCTGCCTCAATACCCAGACTGAAACAGGCACTCATAACACCGGCAAGCAGTGCCACCAACAGTCCTTTGCCAAGTGCAAAGTCTTTAACGGCCGCTTTTTTCTGTTCTTCGGTCATGTTTTTAGCGCGCAAACTACCTGCATATCCAATAACGGCTATACCGGCTATTGCCACGCTCACCCCTGTAAGCAATGCTAATCCTTCGCCGGTAAACAGGTCGGTACCTACCATAAGCGCCGGAATAATAGTACCAAATGCCGAGCAGGTTCCCAGTGCAATTGATTGTCCGAGAGCCACCCCCAGGTAACGCATACTCAAGCCAAAGGTAAGTCCGCCAATGCCCCACAAAGCACCATAAAACATGGCTTTCAGTGCAGCGCCATCGCCCGATGCCATGATTTCGCCCAGCGAGTGGCCTTCAGGAACGGCTAATAATGCACCCAGATAGGGAAACAACAGCCATGCAAAAATGCCCTGTACAAGCCAGAAGCTTTCCCATGCCCATGTTTTTACTTTTTTAATAGGCACGTAGGAACTTGATTGCCCCATACTACCCACTGCAATAATCAATAATCCGATCAGCGTATTCATAATATTAGTTTTTTATACGAAAAAGGGAAGTTGCGGAGGGATTATTCCCCTTTAACTTCCCTGTTTCGGTTTTTTATACTTATTTTCTGTTCAAAGTCACATTTTGCTCATATGCCTGAATGTCAGCAATGAATTCCTGACCTACAAATACGCCTTTTTGCATGCAATAGTAGTCGTACACTGCATTCCAAGGCAACGATTTAGCTTCTTCAAGCAAGGCCATACGTTCAAAATTCTGACCTTTGGCTTCGAATTCGCGCAGTTTGGCCAGTGGCTCAAGCAAGGCCTGTACCAATGCTTTCTGAGTAGCACGTACACCTACCACATAGGCGCCGATACGGTTAATAGATGCATCGAAATAGTCGAGACCAATGTGTACTTTATCCACAGCATCGGCACGTACTATTTCCTGAGCAATGGCTACAATTTCCTCGTTCAGGTTTACTACGTGGTCGCTGTCCCAACGTACACCACGTGTTACGTGAAGCATTACTTCGGGTAAGAAAAGCAACAACGACGAAATTTTATCCGAAATAATTTCGGTAGGGTGGAAGTGACCACCATCAAGTGTCACAATAATATTGTTTTGTACACCATAACCCATGTAAAACTCGTGCGAACCTACTGTATAGCTTTCGGCACCAATACCGAATAATTTACTTTCGATACAGTCCAGCATATACTCATCGTTGGTTTTATATTCAAAGATGGTATCCAACGATTCTTTCAGATTTTTGCGGTAAGCCAAGCGGTTTACAGTTACATCTTTCGAACCATCCGGAATCCAGATATTGTGCATACATTTTGAACCCAACTGACGGCCCATTTCCTCGGCAATTTTACGGCTTTGTACTACGTGATCAATCCAGAATTTGCGAATTTCAGGATCAGGGTGCGATAGAGTTAATCCATCGGCCGATTTGTCGTGCGAGAAGCATGAGCAGTTAAAGTCAAGACCGTAGCCATTCTTTTTTGCCCAATCAATCCATACCTGAAAATGTTTAGGTTCAATTTTATCGCGGTCGGCAAAACCCTGACTAAAGTCGCCATAGATAGCATGTACGTTTACGCGGTGTTTTCCCGGAATAAGGCTAAGCGCTTTTTCGAGGTCGGCCATTACTTCGGCAATATTGCGGGCTTTTCCCGGATAGTTACCTG
>JBLIZK010000092.1:0-5576 GCA_048859825.1 Paludibacter sp. | reverse complement strand
GTACCACCTTTCGTAATTTTTCAGGATCCATCGCTGGAAGCTATGGCTACTACTTATCCGATTACAATGGATGAGTTGCAGAATATTCCGGGTGTGGGAGCCGGTAAGGCAAAACGCTATGGCGAGGATTTCTTAAAATTGATACGTGAGCACGTTAAAGAGAACGAGATTGTTCGTCCGGAAGATTTACGCGTACGTACGGTAGCCAATAAATCAAAATTGAAGGTTTCAATTATTCAATCGATTGACCGTAAAATAGCATTGGATGATATTGCGATGGCCAAAGGACTCGAAATTACGGATCTTCTGGATGAAATTGAGGCAATTGTATATTCCGGTACCAAAATTAATATTGATTACTTCCTGGATGAGGTGATGGAGCCTGATCATGTGGAGGAGATATTTGAATATTTCAACTCGGCTGAAACTGACGCTATTGCGCCTGCCTTGCAGGAATTGGGCGAAGACGATTTCAGTGAGATAGAAGTTCGCTTGGTACGCATTAAGTTCTTATCAGAAATCGGAAACTAATCATCTGACTTTTATAGATAAAAAATCCCGAAAACTTTATGTTTTCGGGATTTTTATTTTAACCGCTATTTTATACCATTCCGAATCAGTAATGCATCAATTGTTGGCTCCTGACCCCTGAATCGTTTATAGAGCGTCATAGGATGCTCTGAACCTCCTCTCATCAATATGTTCTGACGGAATGAAGTAGCTGTTTTTTTATCAAAAATACCATTTTTAGCAAATACAGAATAAGCATCAGCATCCAATACTTCGGCCCATTTGTAGCTGTAATATCCTGCCGCATATCCACCTGCAAAAATATGACTGAATGTAGGTGTCATGGCTGTTTCGTTAATTACCGGTAGAATCTGCGTTTTTGCCATTGCCTCTTTTTCCATTTTAATAACGTCATTGCTGTATGGTACTTCAATTGAATGCCATGCCATATCCACAAATCCAAAACTTAACTGACGCAAACAGAAATTGGCAATGTTGAAATTCTCAGCATCTTTAATTTTTTGAATTAATGCAGCCGGGATTTTCTCTCCTGTTTGGTAATGCACTGCAAAGCCATCAAGGAATGCTTTTTCAGGGCCCCAGTTTTCCATGATTTGCGAAGGTAGTTCTACAAAATCGCGGTAAACATTGGTACCCGAAATCGATTCGTATGTACATTTTGTTAACATACCATGTAGCGCATGCCCAAATTCGTGTAAGAAAGTGGTATATTCATCAAATGTAAGTAATGCTGGCTTTGTTTCAGTTGGGCGGGTGAA
This sequence comes from Paludibacter sp., assembly GCA_048859825.1. Classification (GTDB taxonomy): domain Bacteria; phylum Bacteroidota; class Bacteroidia; order Bacteroidales; family Paludibacteraceae; genus Paludibacter. Next base: position 4,287 of record JBLIZK010000092.1, on the reverse strand, counting down.
ATTCATTACAATCGTAATGTGTGGACGATTATCTTTTTTTCCATCCATCCATTGTCCTTTGAATTCACTCATCCATGCGCCTGCTCTTTTACCTTCACGTGGGTGAAAGTCGGTGTACAGTACGGATAGAAATTTCCCTTTTTCGTCCACTACTTCATAGGCTTCTACTTCAGGGTTGTATACCGGTATGTTTTTATTCTTTATAAATTTGATGCCGTATAGTTTTGTTGCTAATCCGAATACGCCTTTTTTTACATTTTCCAGTTCAAAATAAGGTTTTAGTACTTCGTCGGATATGTCGAAACGTTCTTTTTTCAGTTTTTCTGAATAATATGACCAATCCCAGGATTGAACCGTGAAATAGGCCCCGTTTTTATTTGCAAATCCCTGTAATTCGGCATATTCTTTTTCCGCAGCAGGTTTATATGCCACCAAAAGCTGGTCGAGTAATTTGTTGACATTTTCTTTGTTTTCGGCCATACGATGTACCAAAGCATAGTCAGCATATGTTTTGTGGCCTAGTAGACGAGCCATTTGCAAGCGTAGGTTGGCAATTTTGCGTATTGTTTCCTTGTTGTCAAATTCACCTCCGGTCATGTTTCGCGTACTGTACGCCATGTAAAGTTCACGACGCAAATCTCGATTCTCAGCATATTTCATTACAGGAACATAGGTCGTGGTTTTCAGGTCGAGCATCCAGCCTTCTTTGCCGGCTTTTTTTGCATTGATAGCCAGCATTTCAATTACATCGGCGGGTAAGCCGGCAAGTAGTGATTTATCAGTAATTAATAAATTCCATTTATTGGTTTCCTTTAAAGCATTCTGGCCGAACTGCAGTGTTAGCATGCTCAAGTCCTTTGAAATTTGTTTGTAAATTTCCTTGTCTTTGTCACTCAGATTAGCTCCGTTATCGGCAAAGCCATCGTAAGTGTTTTTGAGCAACATTTGTTGTTCAGTAGTGAGTTTTAAAGCCGCTTTGTTGTCGTAAACAGTTTTTATTCGCTGAAACAATTTATCGTTAAGCTTTATGCTATTGTTGTGTTCCGAAAGCAATGGCGAAATTTTTTGCGCTATTTCCTGCATATCGTCGTTTGTTTCGGCACTCAGAAGGTTGAAAAAAGGCGAGCTAACCTTGTTGAGCAATGTACCACATTTTTCCAGGGCTACAATTGTGTTTTCAAATGTAGGTGCCTGTGGGTTGTTTACAATTGCGTCAATTTCATTGTTATGTTCCTTCATGGCCGCTTCAAACGCTGGCATATAATGCTCGGTTTTTATCTTATCAAAAGGAATGGTTTCATATGGTGTACTGTACTTTTCGAGCAATGGATTTGCTGCAAATACCGTACTGCCTATACTTATGGCTGTCATTAGTAAAAAGTTTTTTGTTTTCATTCTTTATCTACATTTGAAGTTCGGTTTAAAAAAAAGTAACCGGTTTATCCGGTTACCAGTTATAAAGAGCAAATGTAGTAATTTTGTTTATTAATATTTACTTAATTCTCAAATTCTTGTTCTAAAAATGTATAATCTTACAGGTTGCTGATTATTTAATTTCCTCGTAATCGGTGTATTCGCCTTCGCTATCGTCAAAAACTTTGGATTTTTTACGGCGGTTATCTCTGTCAGAGTCGTAGTTGTCGGTATTTTGTTTTCGTTGACGGCCAAAACTGAATAATGAACGTATAAAGCCAAAAACGGCCAATACAACGAAAAGTAAAATAAATACAATTAACAGTATAAATGATAATAAAAAGCCCATATGGTGTTAAAATTGAAAAATTAATAAATTGCCTGAGCCACCCTCTTTACACTTTGAGTAGCCATAAGACTATAAAAGTGTAAGCTTGGAATGTTGTTTTTAATCAGGTCTTTTGCTTGCATAGTACACCATTCGATGCCTGCCTCGGTAGCCTCAGCATCGGTTTTGCATTTGCGAAGTTCAGATGCAAATTCTTCGGGCAAATCCACTTTGAAAATTTTTGGCAAAACTGTAAGTTGATTCATAAAAGTAAGGGGTTTTAATCCCGGAATAATTGGCACAGTTATGCCTGCTTCACGACATTTATTCACGAAGCTGTAATATTTTTCGTTGTCGAAAAACATTTGAGTAACCAGATATTCAGCGCCTGCATCCACTTTTTGTTTTGCATACATTATGTCTGTATCCATATTTGGCGATTCTTCGTGCTTCTCAGGGTAGCAAGCCATACCGTATCTGAATTTCGGTAGATCCGATTTCATTTGTGAGCCGTCCAGAAAGAATCCTTCGTTGAATTTATTCACCTGGACTTGTAATTCGGTTGCGTAGGCGTGACCTGTTGGTATAAATGCTTTATCGTGTTTTGCTTTGTCGCCACGTAACAGTAATAAATCGGTTATGCCAAGGTATTGTAAATCAATCAGTGCATATTCAGTTTCTTCTTTTGTAAATCCGCTGCATATAATGTGAGGAACTACAGGGATTTTATATTTATGCTGGATAGCAGCTGCGATGGCAACTGTACCCGGACGATGACGTTCAGAAACCCGCTCAAAAAGTCCGTTGCCGGTTTCTCTGAACACCATTTCGCTACGGTGTGTGGTAATATTAATGTACTTTGGGTCGAATTCAAATAATGTGTCGATGGTTCTGTTTACGTTGTCCATCCCATTCCCTTTAAGTGGGGGTAATAATTCAAATGAAAAGGCCGTTTTTTTGGCATTTTTTAAGCTGTCAACAACACTCATTTTTAATGATTTTTGATTTTGAAATGCAAAATTACTACTTTATTTAATCAGAATAGCAATTTGGGCTTTATTTATAACAATCTTTCGGCAAATTGTTTAAAATAATTACAGATTTTTTTTGCTGACTCAAAGGTTTTCTTGGCAATAAAATGCACATTTATAGTAGATGTGTGTATTCTGCAAAAAAAAACATTTATCTTTGTTATACTTAAAGTACAATTTTATTACTTAAAACTATCAAAATGGAACAACTGCATTTTTCTCAGATTTTAAGAGAACAAGTAAAAAAATACGGCGAAAAGCCATTGTTTTATTTCAGAAAAAAAACAGACGAAAAATGGGAATCCACCAGTTGGATTGAATTTGCTCAGAAAGTAGAATTGGTATCGAAAGCATTATTCGAAATAGGTGTTGTTGAACAGGAATGTGTAGGGCAGTTTTCGCAGAATATGACCGAAAACCTGATTGTTGATTTTGCGTTGTATCGTAACCGTGCTATAATGGTGCCAATATATGCTACCTCGTCGGTTAGTCAGGTTGACTTTATTACTAAGGATGCAGGAATAAAAGTGTTGTTTGTTGGTGAGCAGTTGCAATACGATGTAGCTATCGAGGTTGCTGAAAAATCAGATGTTCTCGAAAAAATCATAGTATTTGATAAGGATGTGGTATTAAAACCAGATGGTAAATCGATGTATTATACCGATTTTGAAGAAATTGGACATAAATCGAGTCGGCATTTTGAAGTGCAAAACCGCCTTAACGATCTCAATGAGGATGATTTAGCCTGTATTATGTATACATCCGGAACAACCGGAAATCCTAAAGGTGTTATGATGCCCCATTCGGGTTTTCAGGAAGCTATGCGTATTCACAAAATTCGACTAACGAGTATGAGCGATAAGGATGTGTCCATTGCCTTTTTACCATTGTCGCATGTGTTTGAGCGTACCTGGACGTATTTTTGTATGTTTGTCGGGGCGCAGGTTTACATTAATTTTAAACCATTGGATATACAACAAACCATTAAGGATGTACGTCCGACCCTGATGTGTTCGGTTCCGCGTTTTTGGGAAAAAGTATATGCCGGTGTACAGGAAAATATAAGTAAAATGTCGCCACTAATGCAGGGTATTGTAACATGGGCAGTTGCAGTGGGCAAACAGCATAATCTGGATTATATTCGGTTAGATAAAAAACCCGGCATTCTCCTTGATTTGAAATATAAACTGGCTGATAAGCTGATTTTTTCAAAAGTAAAGAAAACATTGGGTATTGAAAATGCTAATATGTTACCTACTGCAGGTGCAAAGTTATCGGATGAAATTAATGTGTTTCTTCAAAGTATTGGTGTGCCCATAATTTATGGTTATGGTTTGACAGACACTACGGCCACTGTAGCTTGCTTCAATTATGTGAATTTCGAAATAGGCACGGTAGGGTCTGTGATGCCCGATGTGGCTGTAAGAATCGGTGAAGATAATGAGATTCAGGTAAAAGGTAAAACGGTGTTTAAAGGGTATTATAAAAACGAAAAAGCCACTGCCGATGCCTTTA
>JBLIZK010000091.1:0-2645 GCA_048859825.1 Paludibacter sp. | reverse complement strand
TTCTCAAACCATTAATCCTTCGTATGGTTATCTGTGCTGGCTGAATGGAAAAAGTTCGTATATGATTCCGGGCGGTCAAACAGTATATTCTGGCTCATTGGTTCCCAATGCTCCGGCCGATATGTTTGCAGCAATGGGGGCTGAGGATCAGCGTGTGTATGTCGTTCCATCGCTTAATATGGTGGTGGTACGTATGGGTGATGCTTCAGATCCTCTCAATCCATCCTTTGCCATATCGGGCTTCGATAATGAACTTTGGGCCATGATTAATGCTGTAATTAAATAGGAAACTTACTGTTTTTTTACTTAAACCACACTTTTAGTAAAACTTTTTTATCAATACATCTGTTATTATTACAATTTTGAAATAATATTTTGTCATTTTTCTGATAAATGTATTATTATACAAAATGTTAAGTGTAATTTCAGTTGAATTGTTATGAAGAGAATTGTGTTCGTATGGGTGGTTTTTTCTGTAATGTCTCAGTTTATAGTGGCCCAAAATGCATGGTTTACAAATGCTGCCGAAGCAAAAAGTTATGCCGCAGATAAAAAAGTACCGGTTTTGCTCGTTTTTGCCGGTTCGGACTGGTGTAAACCCTGTATGATGTTGAAAGCAGAAATACTGCACAGCCCCGATTTTGAAGCTTATTTCCCCGCCAGAATGGCCTTGCTTTATCTCGATTTCCCGATGCAGGCAAAAAATAAACTAGCTCCGGAGTTAAAGAAACAAAACGAATTACTGGCCGAAAAGTACAATCGAAACGGTTCTTTCCCTAATTTAGTTTTAATTGATATCAATGGAAAAGAACTCGGTCAGTTAAAATACACGCATCAAACGCCGGCCGTGTTTATTCAGCAATGTAACGATCTTTTGTCGAAAGTGGCTGTAAATCAATAAACTCATCAGGATGAAATTATTCAACTTAAAACTGTTGATTGGTCTGATGCTGTTATTGAATGTGTTTAAAACCTCAGCACAAAACATAGCATCGCACAAGGAAATTCTCAAACTTATGGGATGCCGTTTCGAAATAACGGCCACAGCCACCGATAAATCCATTGCTCAACAAGCCGTAAAAGCAGGCATTGCCGAAATTTCGCGAATCGAAAAACTACTAAGCGAATGGGACTCCACCACACAAACCTCGTATGTAAACAAAATGGCCGGAATCATGCCGGTAAAAGTTGATCGTGAACTGTATGATATTATTTATCGCTCAAATAAAGTATCGGCGCTTACAGGTGGTGCTTTTGATATTTCGTTTGCTGCTATGGATAAAATATGGAACTTCGACAGGGCTGAACACACTTTACCCGATAGCGCAATTGTACGAAAAGCGGCCTCGAAAATTAACTGGCAAAATATTTTGCTAAACAAGGATCAGCAAACGGTTTTTTTAAAAGAAAAAGGTATGAAAATAGGTTTTGGCGCTATAGGGAAAGGTTATTCGGCCAATAAAGCCAAAGCTGTAATGGAAAAAATACCGGGCGTACTGGGTGGTGTGGTAAATGCCAGTGGCGATTTAATGGCCTGGGGACAAAGTAACCATCCCGATGGCTGGACAGTACAAATATCGGATCCGAAGGACAAAACAAAATCCATTGGCTGGCTAAGGTTAAATAATCTTTCAATTGTTACATCAGGCGATTATGAAAAATACTTTAGCTACAAAGGCGTACGCTATGCACATATTATTAATCCCCGAACCGGTTATCCTGTAACCGGAGTGAAAAGTGTTACCATTATTACACCAGATGCCGAATTATCGGATGCATTGGCTACTTCAGTTTGCGTGCTGGGCGTAAAAAAAGGGATGGAGCTGATAAATAAGCTCAATGGTGTTGAGGGCTTAATAGTAGATGTAAACGACAGTATTTATACATCCGAAAAACTAAAATTAAATTATTATAAATGAGACGACTGTTCATTTTTGCAGGAATTCTACTTGTGCTTATAACAGTAATGAGTAGTTGTATGTCGGTAAAAGCCTATCAAAAAATGTATCTGAACGATGCTGAGATGGAATTATCGGCTAAAAAGATTGAAATGTTCGAAACCAATTACGAAACTTACCGCGAAGGTGCTGCCGGCGCCAATGGTGGAAAAGTAGGTGGTGGATGCGGATGTAACTAATACGGTTTGATATGAGAAGAATATGGATGTTATTAGTTGTGGTAGCTATCTTGCTGGCAAAACCGGCTGCTGCACAAGAATTGTTTGGTAATCAGTCTGATACTGTTAAGTCGACTGCCCGAAAGAATTTTAAAATGAAGCCAAACAGTTCAGAAATTGAGGCCAATTTTCTGAGTAGCTATTACTCGCAGGATGGAAATAATTCGCCCGTTACAGGAGGTGTGGGTACTGAGGAACTAACAGATTTTGCCAATGTGTTTATTGTAAACGTTCCCCTGGACAGTGTTAACTCAGTATCGTTGTTTGCAGGCGTTGATGCTTATACATCAGCCTCGTCTGACAATATTGATTCAAATGTATCGTCGGCGTCAATGAGCGATACACGAGGGTACGGCACACTTAGCTAAAACCGCAAAAACCTGAGAAAAGGTGAAACCTACGGATTAAGAGCAGGGTTTTCGAAAGAGTTTGATTACCAGTCGTTTTCAGCAGGACTATCGCTGACAAA
>JBLIZK010000090.1:0-3424 GCA_048859825.1 Paludibacter sp. | reverse complement strand
ATTGTCAGCTGTCTATACTGAATAATGCAAACTAAAGAGCTCCTTGTAAATATTTTTGATATATTTACACAGCAAATATAGAAGTTATTTTTAAATTCGTGACTATATTTGAAATAAAAATGTATGAAAAAAACACTAATTTGTATATATTTAACAATTGTAATTATTACACAATGTGAAAATGCATTTGCGGTTTCAGTTCCAAAATTGTATGTAATTGATTTAAAGAAAGATGTGGGGGCTACTACCTGGTTGTATATTCAAAGAGGATTTGATGAGGCATATAATATAAATGCAAATGCTATTGTAATCCACATGAATACTTATGGTGGCGAGGTAGTCTATGCTGATTCGATTCGAACAAAAATTTTGAATTCGAAACTACCGGTGTATGCATTTATTGATAATAATGCAGCATCGGCCGGTGCATTGATTGCTATTGCCTGCGATAGTATATTTATGCGTAGTGGAGCCAGTATAGGTGCAGCCACAGTAGTGAACCAAACAGGTGAGAAAATGCCTGATAAATACCAATCGTATATGCGTGCCACCATGCGTGCCACTGCTGAGTCGCACGGAAAAGATACTGTTGTGTTGGCTGGCGATACGGTGTTGAAATGGAAACGCGATCCTTTAATTGCTGAGGCAATGGTTGATGAGCGTACTGTGGTGCCAGGAGTGGTTGATTCGGGTAAAGTGCTGACATTTACTGCGCTGGAAGCCCAAAAGTACAATTATTGCGAAAAAATTGTTGAGGATGTAAACGAGCTTGTAACCAAAGGATTAGGATTTAATAATTATGAGATTGTAAAATTTACAGCATCCGGATGGGATAATATTAAAGGATTTTTAATGAGTTCTGTTATACAGGGATTGTTAATTATGCTGATAATTGGAGGTATATATTTTGAACTACAAACTCCAGGTATTGGTTTTCCATTAGTGGTGGCTATTACTGCCGCAGTTTTATACTTTGCACCTTTATATATTGATGGATTAGCAGCCAATTGGGAAATCCTGTTATTTCTGATAGGATTGGTGCTTATAGCGCTTGAATTGTTTGTTATTCCGGGATTCGGAATTGCCGGAATATCAGGTATTGTATTTGTTGTGGTGGGGTTAACTCTGAGTTTACTGAATAATGTTGATTTTAACTTTGAACTGGTAAAGCCAACTGCCATTACGAATGCATTAGCAACTGTGGTAGGAGGTGTGTTTGTTGGATTTGGTCTGGTTTTGTACTTATCGAGTAAAATCGGTTCGAAAGGTGTTTTCAGGCATCTTGCCTTAAAAACGTCGCTCGATAATAAGGCAGGTTATATAGGCGTGGATATGGCTGCAACCGAAATTGTTGGCGAAACAGGTATAGCAACTACAGTACTGCGACCATCGGGAAAAATAAAGGTAGCAGGAGTGTTTTATGATGCCGTTTCGCTCGATGGTTTTATCGAGAAAGGGGATGAGGTGCGCATTGTGCGATATGAAACCGGTCAGGTTTTTGTGGAAAAACTATTAAATACAGATTAGGTTTACGAATTTTTCACTAAAATTATTTTAAGGAATCATTTAGCTGAAATGTGATGTTAATACATTGTATTTCAGCTTTTTTGTGTTTATAATTCTGCCTTACACTGTATTGATTAAGTCCTGAAAATTAGCTCATCAGTTATTTTTTTTGTACTTTTGTGGACTCAAATGGTAGTAATATTTTAATTAATTAGTAATCAATACATTATGTCGATTATTCAAATCAAGGATAAAAAATTTTCACTTTCAATTAAAGATACTGAAATTTTAGCTGCTGTAAAAAATGTAGCACATCAGATAAACGAAGATTTAGCAGGAACCAACCCATTGTTTATTTGCGTATTAAATGGTGCATTTATGTTTGCAGCTGATTTGTTGAAAGAAATAAATTTTCCTTGTGAAGTTACCTTTGTAAAACTGTCATCGTATAGCGGATTGGTTACATCGGGCTCTGTTAAAGAAATTATAGGTTTAAGCGAGAGTGTGGTAGGCCGTAATATTGTAATTGTGGAAGATATTATTGATACCGGAATTACAATGGAACGTATACTTGACTCTTTAGCCGCCAAAGGAGCTAAAGATGTTCATGTGGCTACTTTCCTGCAAAAACCCGATGCTTTGCAACGTGACATTAAAATTAATTACATTGCCATGAAAATTCCTAACGACTTTATTGTAGGTTATGGTTTGGATTATGACGGGTATGGTAGAAATCTGAAGGATATTTATACGGTTGTGCCTGAATAACAGCCTATTTATCAGGGATATTAGTTTTTAATTTATAATATATTTTTGAAAAAATGCTAAACATTATTTTGTGTGGTGCTCCCGGTTGTGGAAAAGGCACCCAGAGTGCTTTGTTGGTTGAAAAATATGGTTTAAAACACTTGTCGACCGGCGATTTGCTACGTGCCGAGATGCAGTCGGGTTCAGAAGTTGGTAATAAAGCTTCAGAATTTATTTCGCAGGGAAATCTGGTGCCGGATGCAATGATTATCGAAATTCTATTAAAAGCGGTTGATGCAGAATCGAAAGATGCTGCCGGATTTATTTTGGATGGATTTCCACGTACGGTTGAACAAGCTATCGCTCTTGAAAAAGCATTTGAAGAAAGAAACAATAAAATATCGTTCCTGATTGATGTTCAGGTTGAAACAGAAGAACTCATTACCCGATTGTTAAAACGTGGTGAAACATCAGGGCGCAGCGACGATAATTTAGAAACAATAAAAAAACGTTTGGAGATTTACGAGGAGAAAACAGCTCCTGTAAACGACTTTTACAAAGGACTGAACAAATATTACGCTATTAACGGTATCGGTCAGATAGAAGAAATCTTTGGTCGTATATCGGAAGTGATTGATTCTACAAAATAATTTGTATATTTCGAACCATTTTGGTTTTGATAAAAAATTCTCATTTAAAAATAAATATGGCAGGCTCAAACTTTGTTGATTACGTGAAAATATATTGCCGCTCAGGTAAGGGTGGTGCGGGATCAACGCATTTTCACCGCGAAAAATTCATTCAAAAGGGTGGTCCCGATGGTGGCGATGGCGGTCGTGGAGGTCATGTTATTTTGCGTGGGAATAAAAATTACTGGACTTTAATTCACCTGAAATATGCCCGACATATACATGCCGGCGATGGCGAAGGTGGAAGCGGAAGCCGTAGTTTTGGTAAAGATGGTCAGGATAAATACATTGATGTACCTTGTGGTACGGTAGTGTACGATGCTGAAACCGGCGAATGCCTTGGCGATATTACTGAAGATGGTCAGGAAATGATTATGCTAAAAGGCGGACGTGGAGGACTTGGAAACTGGCACTTTAGAACTGCTACTTTACAAACACCCCGCTTCTCGCAACCGGGCGAACCACGCATTGAGAAAACAGTT
>JBLIZK010000089.1:0-10814 GCA_048859825.1 Paludibacter sp. | reverse complement strand
CGTAAACCGCATGTTACTCACTGGTGTAATGATTAGCTTTGTGTGTTCTTCATTGCTTATGTTTTTGCTTTCGGTATCCACAGCCGAAGAAATGCACAATATAATATTCTGGACCATGGGTTCGCTCGAAGAACCGAACGATAAACTTATTCAGCTTATGCTGGGTGGCAGTTTATTGGTATTTGTAGTAGCTCATTTTTATGTACACCCGCTAAATGCTCTCCGACTGGGCGAAGATGAAGCCTCGCATCTGGGTATCAATGTATTATCTTCAATACGGGTGTTGTTTGTTTTAACATCGGTACTTACTGGCTTGTGTGTGTCTATTGCCGGAATTATCGGTTTTATTGGTCTGGTTATACCGCACCTGATGCGAAAACTGATAGGTTCGGATTACCGATTGTTGTTGTCGGCCAGTTTCCTGGGTGGAGGATTGTTTTTAGTGGTATGCGATGTTTTGGCTCGCACACTTATTGCCCCCAACGAATTACCCGTGGGTGTACTTACGGGCATTTCCGGTGGTATTTTGTTTATTATTTTGTTAACCCGTAAGGAGGTAAAATGGGAGAGATAACAAACATATTAAGCATTCACAAACTCTCGGGTGGCTACCGCAGTTTCAAACTGAAGGATATAGATTTTACACTTCAGAAGGGTGATTTTGCAGGCATAATTGGTCCTAACGGGTCAGGAAAATCTACTTTGCTGAAAATGATTCTGGGCATACTCAGGCCCGATGCCGGACAAATGCTGTATCGAAATGAGGACTTGTGCACAATGCGTCCGTTGCGTAGAGCACAATCCATTGCTGTGGTGAATCAACGAATTTCGGATACTTCCATGACTGTAATGGAATACGTTATGTTGGGTCGAATTCCGTTCCGGAGTATGTTTCAGTTTTTTGAAAAAAAAGAAGATATACGCAAGGCTGAAAAGTACCTGGAAATGACCGGTATACTGAAATACCGAAACGAACCATTGTCGTCGCTGAGTGGTGGTGAGCAGCAGTTAGCTGCTATGGCGCGCGCCCTAACGCAGGAACCGGAGTTCCTGTTGCTCGATGAACCTACATCCATGCTGGACATCAGTCATCAGGTGCAGGTACTCGACCTTGTTCGTCGACTGAATAAGGAACTGCATGTAACCGTACTCATGATTATCCACGATTTAAACCTGGCCAGCACCTATTGCAATAAATTATTGCTGATGAACGACGGGCAGCTTTATAAGAATGGAACACCACAGGAAGTTCTTCATTATCAAACTATTGAAGATGTGTATAAAACTGTTGTAGTTACATCCGACAATCCCGTTACGGGCAAACCTACTGTTTTTTTAGTGCCTTCGGATAAACTCTGGAAAATAGAGCGATAGATTTCTTCCTCCCTCGTTTACTACCCTTATCTAGGTATTCATCCAATACTAATTACCTACTAATGGCGATTGTACAGGCATGTATAGTTCCTTACTTTTGTGATATCAATAATCACAATCAGATGTAAAACTATATGGCAATACTCAACAAAACACGCAATGGTAGTCTCTCGTATTGTACTTCATGTAAAGCTTATCATATTGAATTCGGTAATTTAATGTTCCACTTTACTGAAAGTGAATTGCAGCTTTTTACAAATTATATCAATGATATTGATGGTGATTACTACAATAGGCTGAATGAGCATGTTAGTACCCGTCGGAGAATTATATTACCCACAAAACTAAAAGGAATTTCGTTTGCGATGCATTTGGAGGAATTAAACGAGTTTAAAATGCTGCTTAATTTTGAAAAAACGCATTATTCGGCATACAACATGCATAGTTTCAGGCAAATACATTGCGACTTTTCTCCAAATTAATCTATTGATAATCATTTAAATAAATATAAAGATGAAACGAGCCATGAGTAATAGCTCACACAAAGAGATGATTATCACTGGCGAGTTCCATGTAACAACTAAAAAATCAATTATAAACACATGAAACCTGTAGCAATAATTTACGGTTCAACCGGCGATACCACAAAAAACGTAGCTAAAAAAATAGCTTCGAAAATTGAAGGTGCCACATTAATCGATGTAGCATCAGTAAAAGTAAGCGACCTGAATGCCTACGAAAACCTTATTCTGGGTACATCCACCTGGGGGCTGGGTGATTTACAAGACGATTGGGATGGATTTCTTCCGGATTTGAAAAAAGCTTCTCTGGAGGGTAAAACCATTGCTCTGTTTGGTTTGGGAGACTCATCATCGTATTCTGATACTTTTGTTGATGGGATGGGAATTATTTACGAAGCTATAAAAGACAAAGCATGTAATATTGTTGGTGCTGTATCTACTTCAGGCTATAGTTACGATGCTTCAAGAGCCGATAATGGAGGCGAATTTGTTGGTCTGGCCATCGATGAGGACAACGAATACAACTTGACCGACTCCCGTATTAACGAGTGGATAAAAGAAATTCTTCCACGTTTTTCATGAGAATCAGCTTGAGCGTAGGTCTTGGTTAATGTGCTTACTTCACTATTGAAACCGATAAGTGCAATCGATGCTTTGCCCGTTTTCTATTTTGTAAAAGCGTTGGTTGGTGGTGGGCTTGTTTAGTCCACCCAACTTTTCGATGTACGGTCCCAGTTTCAGGTAATCGAAATTCTCTATGGACAAGTCATCCGGAAAAGATTGTTTTCCTGAATACCAGGCAATTTTCAGTGTTGAGTAGCTGTTTTTTACATAAACAGCCAGTTGTTCTACACCAACCGGATCAGCATCGCCACCCATAAAACAAAGGCAACTAATGGCCTCGCCGTAATTTGCTAGCAATGCATCTATGACTTCCACAGTTAGTTCATTGCCTGTATCTGTCTGCAAATAGGGGCTATGGCAACCTTTGCAACCGTTGGGGCAGTTGCTAAGGTTGATAGCCAGCGTAAGCTCATCAGGCACTTCCTGAAATACTATATTATAACTGTGATACCGTAGCATAATGGCGCCTGGAGGCTTCTTTTTGTCTGCTTTCCGAAAAATTACTCACACGTTTCATATAGCCAATAATGCGGGTCAGATAATCCAGATTGTGGCTTTTACATGCCGGGCATTCCTGCAGTTTACTCTTGTTGATATGTCCACACTCATTACAAACCGTATTCGGAATGTTGAACGTAAAATAATTACAACCTTCCTGAATGGCTACACGCAGCAATTGCTTGTACTGTACTTTGCTCAGGTGTTCATCCAGATTCAGATGCAATGCTGAACCGCCTGTAAGGTGCTCAATGTATTTTCGCCCATGCAGCCTGAATTTGTCAATAATGTTCAGCGATTCATCTTCCACCACATAAAAATAACTGTTATAGCAATCGCGTTTAGTGCTGAATCCCGATTCTCTATCCCATTTGGCATGTTTTACGCCCACATTTTCGGCAGGAATCATTTCGCAGTTAAACATCACATCCTTAGTGCGGTATTTCTTATTATAGCTTTCAATTAGTCCCAGTACTTCCTGCACAAATTCGGCATATTTCGGATTGTCCGATATTTCGATACCTAAAAATTCAGCGGCTTCTACCAGTCCGTTTACACCTATGGTCAGGTATTGCCTGCCCATGTTGATATAACCGGCATCAAAAAGTGGTAACATGCCCTTTTCGTGCATATATTTCAGGTTTTCGTTGTAAGCATTCTGCACTTTATGAACCAGATCCACGGTTTCTTCCAAAAAAAACAGGTAGTGCATACCTCGACGTGCAGCATGTTGAATACAACGGTTCAGATTGATAGTCAGTACGCTTTTCGAACCTGTGGAAACGCCACCGGCTCCCAGTGTATAGCTGAATCCATTGTCGGTTATTTCGTTTCGCAGACGGCAACAGCTGCTCAATGAGTCAGCATTGTCGCTCATGTAGGTGAAAAATGAGTGTCCTTCGGCATACATTTCGGCTGTAAAGTCGCCGTATTCTTTGTCGCGTACATCGCCATTTTCGCTGAGCAGCGCCATGGTTTCCACCGGAAATGTGAGTATGGTTTTGGTACGTTCTGCATTAAACCATTTCATAAATCGTTTTTGCAGCCAGCTCATCGACTCCCAGTGTGGTTTTGTACCATTCGGGAAGTAGAATTCACCAAACAGGCTTTCGAAATAAAAGCGGTCGTAATACGATATATTCCAGAATACTGCCTGAAAATTTCGCGCACCTGTGGGTTGATTTATCGAATACACAATCTGTTCAAAGCAGTCGGTAATCATTTTGTCGATGCTTCGTTGTTTTCTCGATAAGTCTACAATTTTATCGGTATGCAGATAATAATCTTCGCCATACTCAAGCCCTATAAAGTAATTCAGGTACATTAAAAATTCAGGGGTGGCACAGGCTCCGCTCAGCATGCTCGAAACCATAAAAACCATGTTTACAAAGCCACCACAAAACGATTTCAGATTGGTAGGCGCTTTTGAATTGCCTCCTATGGACATTGTTCCGCTTATCAGCCACGGATACATGGTAATGCTGGCGCAGTAATTGGCCAGGCTGGTTTCGTCGTTTTTATAAATATAATGTTGGTTCAGTAATTCAATGTATCTGTCGGCTATTTCTTTGCCATACATTTCTTTGATGCGGTCGGTAAGCATACGCCGGTTCAGTCTGATAAAGTTCGATTTAGGCAATTCGCCAATCAGCGTGGCCAGATTTTTATTTTCTACATTGGCATTTGCATCGTATTTACTACCTGTTGCAGCGTTTTTTGCATCGCAGTAATCCATCAGAAACTCCAGTTTATCGCGAACTTCGCGGTCTTCTAGATGTTTCTGCCTGTAAAGCATATACGATTTTGCTACAGCATAATATCGTTCGTTCATCAGCGCTATTTCCACCTGATTCTGAATTTCCTCCACCGTAATACCGCTGTTGATGTGAACGCGACTAAGGATATTGGTAATTACATCGTCGGTAGCAAAACTTCCTACCGATAAAAAGGCTTTGCGAATGGCACTTTTAATTTTTTCGAGCGAAAAGCTTTCCTTTTTGCCATCTCTTTTTACAATAAATGTTTCCATATAAATTGATTTTTTTGATTAACTGCTAATTGGAAGTCCGGATGAATGCCGGATTTACTTCGAGTGAGACGGAGCTATTGTAACTTTCCCACAGCGAGTCGTTTATTTTTTGGTGGATATTTACAAACAGCAATACCAAACCGGCTTTGCGTGCGGTAAATGTAAAATTTCCGTGTTTGTCGGCTATTATATTGCTTTTACGAACATTCTCCACGTCGTACAGGTCTTCAGTGCGGTATTTATCGAAGTGCTCGTTATCGTACACCACTACTACACGCGCAGAGGGTGCTGGTTTTCCATTGAAATAGATGGAGAATTGAACGGGTTTGCCGATATTTATCTGATTAGGTGCTGCTTGTGGGATGATTTCAACTCCTTTTCCAACTAATGTGGTTGTATATCCTTGTGTTCCCCATAATACATAAGTATCAGCGCTGCTAAAGTATTGTAAAGTGGTTGGTTTGCCTTGCTTCGTTTTCATATCGTCAGCAAAATACAGCTTACCCTCAATTGTTTCAATGGCTTTATACAGAGGACCTTTTCGTAATGCCGCATGAATACGGTAAGTGCCACTATCGGTCAGCGATGGTTCCAAATAATTGGCTGCTTTAAGACGGGCAGTAGGAGTGAGGGTGGTCTGAATTCCTTTAGGGGAGAAAAGCAGGTACTCCGGAGCATCCATGGCAAAGTCGGCCTGAAAAGGGTATTCGGTGAAGGAGGATTCAACCTGAAAACGGTTGTGCAATACATGAAACTGGTTCGGTTTTAAAAATGGAACGTGTGCGTTTGCCGACAATAGCAAAGTACTGCATACAGTTGTACACAGCGATTTTAAGAAATTCATAAACAGTATTTTAATTGATAATAATATCGCATTAAATCCTTTTTTTAACGTTATGGACCTTGGTTATACTGTGCCCGCATATTTTGGCACGCATTCAACCGAAAGCAATACAAATAAAAAGGAATTTGCTGAGAACATACTGTACCTTTTACCCGAAAGTGCAGAATGAATATTTTACAATTGGCAGGTCTTCTGACTCGCTCCATGTATTGAATGCCTTCCAGGATGCAGTTTGCAGTCGGCAGTCGAAAGTTCACAGTTATTAAACTGTTCACTATTTACTGCTTACTGTGAAAAACCAGTGGCAAAAGTGTTATTCAATACATTTTCCTCTTTTTCCCACTCCTCAAGGAAAGGGTTGGGGTGAGGTTGAGCTTACAGCTACGGGTATAGTTTCCGACTCACACGGAATTCCCTTTTCATTCCGGAATGTGAATGCATTTCGGAAACCAATTATGCCGACAAAGGTAGAGTATTATTTCGGAAAATATTCTTAAAATGATAATAATTTTTTCAATAAACTGAATAATATTTCCGTTTTAACATTTTAATTGCTTGTTTTGTAGTGTAATGTGATTATTGAAAACTCAAATTATTTCCCATTTAATAAATACAAAAGAAGTAACAACTGATTGTTGTTGTTACTTCTTTATGAATAGCCTGTATCGATTTTACCTTCGGAGTATCAGTTTTGCACTGTAGTTTTGAGTTGTATTCGTACCGTTCAAACTTACTTTTACAAAGTAAACACCGTTTGCTACCATGTTAGCATTTTCGTCGCAGCCATTCCATTCAAATTGTTGTAATCCTCCGGTGTGTGTGTGGTTTTGGCATATGTATTTCACTACTCTGCCCATAATGTCGTAAACAGCTACATTTACACGTGTCATTTCAGTAGTCTGAATATCAATATAGGTTTTGTCGCTGAAAGGGTTAGGATAGGAGTTCACCATTAGTTTTCGTCCATCGTTAGGAGTCTGTACCATTTCTACCGACGAAACCGGTAAATCATCGGCACCGGGCGAACCACCCACTTTGTGCGAAGCACGCCATTCTGTACCATCCACCTGGCTGTTTGCAGGGTTCAATGCTACCGGCACCAGCGAATAACCACCGCCATCAGGACTTGTAGGCCATATTCCATAGGTGGCAAAACTCATGTCAGTGAGAATTATACCATTGTCCGATACCAGAGTAATCCGTTCGCCGCTGTTGTCGAGCTGACCCTTATAGGTTGCAAACGGACGGAAACCGTAGCGACTAAAAAACGAATTGCTGTTTGAAGCCAGCACAATAAATTTACCTGCGCCCAGCTGTGTTTCTTTCGGGAATGTATAAGTCAATCCGTTTGTAAACGTTAATCCACCAATATCAAGTGTAGCTGTTCCGGTGTTTTTCAGTTCAATAAATTCAAAATAACTATCATCGGTCAGGCCTTCGTTTAACGGATGATAATGTATTTCGGTAATTTTCAGTGCGCTTAAATCGGCTGCAATTACAAAAAACTTATCCACAGCTGCGCTCCATTGTCCGTTATAATATGCTCTGGCAATCAAATGCACCGATTTACTTAGCGTGATTTGTTGGGAGTATGTGCTGGCACCCGAACTGACAGTATTCGTTGACAGGTTCAATGGGTCGGTACCATCCAGTGTATAATAAATAGTACCATTTGTAGCTGTCAGCGACAGTTTAGCGCCACTTGCGATGTATTTGTTGTAATTTACAGCATTGTTTATTTTGTAAACGGGAGCATTTATGGTTGGAAATATTCCTGCAGTCTGAAATTGTGATACCAGTATACCGGTTCGTTGCATGAAAAATGTATTGGCCAGATAGTTTTGCTGGGTGGTCCAACTATCTTTTGTATATAAATTATAGGGTGCTGATTGCCATGTATGTACGTCCCGTCTGTAATCGCCCCAGCGGGAAGCCTCACAGTTGATGGCATTTTCTATCTGTGCTTTACGTGTGTTCCAGCGGGCTTTAAGCGAGTCGGGGGTAAGCAATCCGTTATTAAAGCAATGTTTTTGTATCCTGTTGGCCAGTAAATGTTTAAATGTGCTGTTTTTTAATAATTGCTGATATACCCGGCTCGGACAGTTTTCATTATTTTCGCTCAACACATTTGTGTTCAGCGATGTAAACATCATTTCGCCATCCCAGCACAAAAAGCGGAATCCCTTGTCGGGTGTAACACGGCTGCGCATAGCACTCCAGTTGTGATTATCCCAATCAGAATTGCCTCCGTAAAAATTTATCAGCATATAATCAATCAGGTTTTCCACATCCACCATGCTTTCAATGGTATAATTAGGTGTTCCATCGGCATTTTTACCCTGAATAGCCATGTACTTTTCAGTTGTTTCCAGACCATTGTTTGCCATGGTCATCATTTTATTCCAGGCATCAATAGTCCCGTCCGAAACTTCGGCATAGTCTTTAATAACATCCCAGTCATCTTCGTCGCCACCTATGTGTGCTTCGGCAAACTCTTTGTCCATGCGTTCCGAAGGGGCATACATTCCCCAGTAAATACCATTGATATATACATGGGCGAAAATCGAATTTCCGGCTTTGTGTCCCATAGCCCGCTGCGTGTCCTTTGTCCATATGTCTTCCTGATAGGTGGCTCTGGTACGTGCTGCACCATCCTGATGCACCCATGAGTTACCAAAACCTGCACGAAGGATAATGTTTTCAAATCCATCGACTCCGTTTTTAAACAAACCGGGGAATTGCAGTTTATTTGGTCCGTATTTTCTTTCGAATACCAACAAAAAGGAATGCTTAGGCGATTTCTCAGGGCGACGCCCGTGTCCGCCCTGAATGCGAATGCCACAATCAATTTGCAGGCTGGTATCGTTGGCAATGTATTCAACCGACACCGGACGTTCCCAATCGCGTCCGGTAGCATAGGTCGTGTTGGTAATAGGCGCCCCGGTATACATGTAAATACCTCCTGTAACGGGGTCGGTGGGTGTGGAGAAGAAATTATCCTTGTTTGTTACTATCGAAATTGTAGGTATTTCTTTCAGTGCACTTTTTACTGTCGTGGCAAAGGTGGCAGTCCCGAGCAATTCCTGATCCATCTCGTAGTCGGCTTCTGCATTGCCTGTAATGGCTGTGTAAGGTCCCCAGGTGGTAGGGTAACCTGCCGGTGTATTGCTTTGACGAATAATATCGTTCACAAATAAATAGCTTTGTGTGGCTGTTTTCCCTGTGCCATAACCGGTTTTAACTGTTGCTGCCCTGATTATGCTGGTGGTGCTTATATTGATGGGGGTTTTATACAAGGTACCGTTTGTTTTGGAAGGTAAACTCCCGTCGGTGGTATAATAAACCGAGTCGGCACTGTAGCCAGTGGATAAACTGAGTTGAAATGCTGCATCGTAAAAACCATGAGATTTACTGAATTCGGGTACAGGTAGTATTTTTCCGGTAGATAATGCATTGTTGCTGCCCGGGGTAGCTGGTTTAAACCAAATATATCTGTCGTTGAAATAACCGTAGGATGTATTTTCTATTTGTGCCGGAAATGCAGGTTTAAATTCAGTAATTATGCTGCCCGATGGGTTTATTAGGGCCAGATATTCGCCCGAAGCTTTCAGATTGAAATTTGTGTGCAGTGCTTTGCCGGTTACCCGACGGTTCTTGCCCGATGCAAACACAACCAAGTATTCTCCTGCCTTAATGGTGATATCCGGAAACATCCACTTATATGGAAAATACACTTCATCGGTGAGTGTCCATCCTCCTAAATATATGTCGTTGCCTGAGTAATTGTGCAATTCAATCCAGTCTGAATATTCGCCGTCTTCATCTGTTAATACAGAATCGTTAGCAGCCATTATTTCGCTGATTCGGATATTTTGTGCACTGATGGTGATGTTTAAAAATAATAGCAGGATAACTATTGCCGGAAAAGCAATGTTATTCGTTGATTTAATCATAATGTAAAAAAAGTATGTATCAGATTTCGATCACCAAATATAAGCATTCTATTTCTTTTTCACACATATGTTATATCTTTTATTTGTGATAAATATTAATAAACATTAACATATATAGTGTTGAAAATTGCACATTGTACAGCAGATAGTGCATGAAATATCATCACTTTACTCAATGTGTCTATTTTTTTTGTTAAATATTTTGATAAATAAGCGGGCTTTTTACATATAAATACATAATTGGAAATGTTGCAATTTGTTCATTTTTGATAACATGTACTGACATATTCTTCCATTTTAATAACAGATATCTTGCTATTGTCATAAATCATCTGAAAATATGAACTAAATCACCAGTAAAATTATTATTTACAAAAATGTAATTATTCCATTTGTGGCAATTATAGAAAAATTTCTCTAATTAGCAATACCTTAAAATGTACAATATTGCAGTATTTTTGTAATGCAAAATAGTAATTATATGTTATATAGCATATAAACAGGGTTAATTACCTTTGAAATATAAATAAAACCAATATAAAGCGTATTAAATTTATGAGTTCATTTATTCCCGGAAATTGGCAGGAAAAAATTGATGTTCGTGATTTTGTTACCAAAAACATCACTCCTTACGACGGCGACGATTCATTTTTGTGTGGCCCGTCCGAAACTACTAAAAAGCTTTGGCAAATATGCGTTCAGGCGATTAAAGAGGAACGCGAAAACAATGGTGTGCGCGCTATCGACAATCAGTTGGTATCTACCATAACCTCACATGCCGAAGGATATATCGATCGTGAAAGCGAAATTATTGTAGGCTTACAAACTGATATGCTGCTTAAACGCGCTATGAAACCTTATGGTGGAATAGCTGTTGTTGAAAAAGCCTGTCAGGAAAATGGCGTGGAAATATCGCCCATTGTAAAAGAGACCTTTACAAAATATGCCAAAACGCACAACGATGGCGTATT
>JBLIZK010000088.1:0-3504 GCA_048859825.1 Paludibacter sp. | reverse complement strand
TTCAAAACATAAGGCTATATAATACCCTTCCATCACCTCAATCTATTCGCTGTCTCTCTCGAAAGCGGGTGCAAAAGTAGACACTATTTTTTAATTATCCAAATAGTTTTACCCACTTTTCCTGCTCTAAAACATAAATTTCGGGCTATATAGCTGAATATACCGCAGTTATACATTGAAAATATTTTCAAAAATATTTGTCAATAAGCTTCAACTAATCAGCTTTGAATTCATATTTATAAAACAAACAACATATGAAGCATATAACAAACCATATCAAAACCGACATTATGATATAAATTTCAAGATAGAATGAATACTATTCTTAATAATAATTTACTACACACACCAAAAATTAGCCAAAAGAATAGCAAAAATCTATTATAAAATAAAACCGAATATCTGACTTCAGATTAAAATGTTGAGAAATTTCCGGGTTTATCAAACAAGAAATAATAAAAAAACGACAAAACTGAACTCAATCTATTTTGTCGTTTAACAATATCATAGCTATTATTATTTCTGTAAAGCCGCTATTCCTTCTTTTAATGATGCAATTTTACTTTCGGCATCGGCTTTCTTTTTGCGTTCACCGTCTACAACTTCAGGTTTTGCATTGGCTACAAAACGTTCATTACCCAGTTTTTTCATCACCGAATCGATAAAACCTTCAAAATACTTAATTTCGGCCTCCATTTTTGCGATTTCCTCCTCCACATTTATAAGATTAAGCATTGGCACTGCATATTCGGCAGTACCTACGAGGAATGAAATTGAACCGGCCGACTTTTCAGAAACAATATTTATTGCTGAGAGATTACACATTTTAGCAACAACACTATTATATATACTATCATTCTCGCCAACTATTTGAAGTTCGAGCTGCTCTTTATTCGGTACATTCTTTTGTAATCGTATAGTACGAACGCCAGCGATAACTTCCTTTAGTTTTTCGAAATCCGTAATAACGCTTTCATCATATGCTGCGACTTTTGGCTGTAGGGACACCATTAGGCTCTCTCCAACCCGTCGCTCAGTCAGTGCCTGCCACAACTCTTCGGTGATGAATGGCATAAACGGATGCAATAATCGCAATAAAGAATCGAAGAATCCGAGCGTTGCTTCGTAAGTAGCACGGTCGATAGGTTGTTGGTATGCCGGCTTTGCAATTTCGAGATACCATGCAGAGAATTCATCCCAAAACAGTTTATACACAGCCATCAGAGCTTCGGACAAACGATATTTCGAAAACAAATCGTCCATTTCGGATACTGTTTTGGTCAAAACACTATCGAACCAGCGAATAGCATGTTTGGCAGTCTCAGGCTGCTCAATATCAGCTACCTCCCAGCCTTTTACCAAACGGAAGGCATTCCATATTTTATTGTTGAAGTTACGACCCTGTTCACAAAGCGACTCATCAAACGGAATATCGTTACCCGCAGGAGCTGTAAGCAACAAACCCATACGAACACCATCGGCCCCGAATTTCTCCATCAATTCAATAGGGTCAGGTGAGTTACCAAGTTGTTTCGACATTTTACGACCCAATTTATCGCGCACAATACCTGTAAAATACACATTTTTAAAACAGGCCTCGCCACGATACTCGTAACCCGACACAATCATACGTGCCACCCAAAAGAAAATAATATCCGGACCGGTTACAAGATCGTTGGTTGGATAATAATATTTAATGTCGTCGTTTTCCGGATTATTTATACCATCAAATACTGAAATTGGCCACAACCAGGAGGAAAACCAGGTGTCCAAGCAATCTTCGTCCTGACGTAAATCGTTGAGTGTAACTGCCGGATTTAACTTTTGTGCTTTTTCGAGCGCTAACTCTTTTGTTTCGGCCACTACAAATTTACCATCGGGCAAGTAGTAAGCCGGTATTTGATGTCCCCACCACAGTTGACGCGAAATATTCCAGTCGCGTACGTTCTCCATCCAGTGACGATATGTATTTTTGAATTTTTCTGGAACAAATTTAATTGTATCGTCCATAACCGCATCCAAAGCCGGCTTAGACAACTGTTCCATTTTAAGAAACCACTGAGTGGATAATTTTGGCTCAATAGGTGCATTGGTACGTTCTGAGCATCCTACTTTATTGGTATAGGATTCCACCTTTTCCATCAGACCTTTTTCGTTGAGTTCCTGTTCAATTTCTTTGCGTACATCAAAGCGGTCCTTACCATTATAATGCAAACCATGAGCATTCAGCGAACCATTATCATTAAAAATATCAATTACTTCCAACTGATATTTTTCGCCTAACACATAATCGTTTACATCGTGTGCTGGAGTTACCTTCAAACAGCCTGTACCAAATTCAATATCCACATATTCATCCTCAATAACCGGCACAACGCGGTTAACAACAGGTACAATCAGTTTTTTTCCACGAAAGCGGGCAGTCTTTTCATCGTTCGGATTTACACATACAGCCACATCGCCAAAAATAGTTTCGGGACGAGTGGTTGCCACAACAGCATAATCATCCTCACCCTCCACCTTGTAGCGTAAATAATATAGTTTACCCTGTTGTTCTTTGTGAATTACTTCTTCATCGGATAACGCTGTAAGCGCCTGAGGATCCCAGTTAACCATGCGTACCCCACGATAAATCAGTCCTTTATTGTATAAATCAATAAAAACCTTTATAACACTTTCGGAACGCTTTTCGTCCATGGTAAAACAAGTACGATCCCAGTCGCACGAAGCACCAAGCTTCTTCAACTGTTCAAGAATAATACCACCGTGCTTGTGTGTCCACTCCCAGGCATGTTCCAGAAATGCTTCGCGGGTAAGGTCTGTTTTTTTGATTCCTTCCTGTGCCAGTTTGTTTACCACTTTTGCTTCGGTAGCAATAGAAGCATGGTCGGTACCGGGTACCCAACAAGCATTTTTACCTTGCATACGTGCACGACGCACCAAAACATCCTGAATAGTATTATTGAGCATATGACCCATGTGTAGTACCCCGGTTACATTCGGCGGCGGAATGACGATAGTATACGGCTCACGACTATCGGGTTTTGAACTAAAAAATCCGTTGTCCAACCAATACTGATACCATTTCGACTCTATTTCCGTCGGGTTATACTTACTTGCAAGTTCCATTTTTATTAATCTACAGTTATTTCGTTTCAATTATCCATTTCCCATAAAACGGCAAATCATTATTTATCAATCTGATAACTAGTTTTTGCTTCAAAATTTACAGGATTGCAAAGATAATGAAAATTAAGTATTGGTTAAAACACTATTGTAAATATAATATGACACATGTTACTTTTGGTTCTGAATGAACGAAAGAGTATTAAATATTATAAATCTGCTGATATCAATTTTTATAATAAACAAAAATGAGAACACAGGTTAAACACCTCTACTCCCATTTTCATTCTGAAAAGATGACTTATTAAATTATGATTTTCTTTTCTCAAGTTTTCTGAACCCATATAATATTAATAAGCAACAGATCAGTAGTCCGGT